>JBGTHH010000935.1:0-9645 GCA_041746275.1 Pirellulaceae bacterium
TGGACCAGCGACCGCTACATGCCGCGCATTCGCGACTTGTATGGCAACGATCCCGATCGCGTCCCCTTTGACTTCCCTGAAGTGCTGGCCGCGATCTGCCCGCGCGGGATCTTCATCAACGCGCCGTTACATGACGGCAATTTTGATGTCGTGGGAGTCCGTCAAGTCGTCGAGGAGGTCGGGCGCGTCTACGATCTGGCCGAAGCTCGCGGTAGCTTGGTCGTGGAATACCCCGACAGCGGTCACGATTTCCCGGATGCGGTGCGACTTGCATCGTATAAGTGGCTAGGAGAGCAACTCAAATGATCTTTGATCTGTTCAAAGGCCGTGACGATCGATTAGGCTTAAGGAAACCTACACACGAAAACTGTTACGAGCGCGGAGTCAACTTTCAAACATGAATACGACAGCCCGTATACTCTTCGACAACGCGATGCAGCTACCAGATTCCGAGCGAGCGGAGTTGGCGGCATGGCTGATTGATAGCTTGGAAAGCAAGTTTGATGAGGAAGTGGATCAAGCCTGGGCCACGGAAATCAGTCAGCGAATCGCACAATGGGATCGTGCTGAAGTCACCGGTGTGCCGTGGCCCGAGGCCAGGCGAATGATTATGGGTCAAACAGATGAGCCAGCCACGGATTGAACTACATCCTGATGCCATCGCCGAAGGTCGCGCGGCCCATGAATGGTACGAGGCCAGGAGTCGTGCGGCAGCAGATGCATTCCTGGACGAACTAGACCGAGCTATCGCTCGTATCGGTGAAGATCCTGAGCTCCACCCGGTGTATATCTACGAAACTCGCCGTTATCAATTGAAGCGATTTCCGTTCTTCATTGTCTTTCGAGCCACCGCGACGTGTCTGCAAGTGATCGCGATCGCCCATGGCAAGCGTAAACCAGGATATTGGCGCCTACGACTTTCGGGCTAACTCTGCCGCACTCATGGTTCTCGTCGATGCGCAGATTTTGAAGGCGGCAGCGGGTATCATGCGAGCACATGGGTTGCTCTGTCCGACCGTGACATTCCGTTCAAATCGAGGAGCGTTCAATGGATCGAAGACTGTTTTTGCAGAGTACAGCGTTGGGAGTTGCGGGGGTTAACGCATCACTTGGCCAGCAAGTTCGTTCGCCCAACGACCGTGTGACCGTCTGTGTGATGGGTGTGCGCGGGCGAGGTGGTTCTTTGTTAAACACGTTCGCATCGCTGCCCGATGTCGACGTGAAATATATCTGTGATCTGGACGAGAGCGTGCTGGCCGCGCGGGTCGAACAGACCGCCGCCAAGACCGGACGGCAGCCGCAAGCGATCTCCGACTATCGTCGCGCTCTGGACGACAAGCAGGTCGACGCCATCGTGTCGGGAACGCCGGACCACTGGCATGCGTTGCCCACCATTCACGCGTGTCAGGCGGGGAAGGATGTCTACGTCGAGAAACCCGATGGCCACAACATACTCGAAGGCTTGACGATGGTCGCCGCGATGAAGAAGCACGGGCGCATCGTGCAACTCGGCACGCAGGCGCGCAGCGGCACGATTCAGGCAGAGGCGATGAAGTACCTGGCCGCCGGACACTTGGGCAAGGTCCGTTTCGCCAAGGCTTGGGAAAGCTCGAAGCAAGGTGCCATCGGATATCCCGCGGATGGCCAACCGCCCGCGGGAATCGACTACAACACGTGGCTTGGCCCCGCGCCGCAACGGGCGTTCAATCCGGCGCGTTTTCACGGATCGTGGCGATGGTTCTTCGACTACGGCACCGGCGACTTGGGCAACGACGGCGTACATCGACTCGACATTGCTCGCTGGGCACTCGAAACCGCCGTTCATGCTCAAGGGGAAACGATCCCGAGCGTGCCACGAGCTGTCTCGGCGCACGGCGGGAAATACTATTTCGACGACGCGCAGGAATGGCCCGACACGTTGATGGTCACGTATGACTACCCGGGCTATGTGCTGACCTATGAGATGCGAGTCTGGAATCGTTACCCACTGCATGAAGAGCCGGAAGGGGCCGCGGTTTACGGCGACCAGGGCTACGTCATTATCGGCAACACCCGTTGGCGCGCCTTCGATGAACGTGGCAAAGTCGTCCAGGAAGGGACCGGCAGCTACAACGATGTGGGACATGCGCAAAACTTCATCGACTGCATGCGGAGTCGGCAGAAGCCCACTGCGGATCTGGAAACGGTCGGTCAGCCTTCAAGCCTGCTCTGCCATCTCGGTAACATCGCGTGGCGGGTCGGGCACACGGTGCGGTTTGACGCCAGCTCGAACGCCTTCATCGGCGATGACGCCGCGAACGCCCTGCTTACTCGCGAGGAATATCGGCATCCTTGGACGTTGCCCAAGATCGCGGATGTGTAAGATCCGACGCAAAGACATCGGTTTCCTGTCGCTGTCGCCAAGCTTGACTCGCTTGGGGATCGAGCCCCGGAGAAGAGGCGAACGCGTCGAACCGAGGGCAGGTTGCAGACGCGCGAAACTGTCGGCAACTTGATCCTTAAAGTCCGCCCACTCGTCGCAGTTTCCAGAGGCAGCCACGTCGATTATCAAGAAGCCGCAAAAAATTTTGCCACTAACTCGCCAAGCCGCCTTTCACCAAGTACACTACAAGCACCTCGGACAGGTTTCTGCCCCACCTGCCGAGATAGGCCCGTCGAGGATTCTGCCCCTCCTCCACGGGCCGAACTTTTTCTTGCTCGTCTCGCGCAGCTTGTAGACTGTGCCGAAGCTTCCGCTGAAGTGACGCTTCGCTCTCCTCAGCCCTGCCGCTTCACCATGGCCTCTACCCACACTGGCACATAGGGAGGAGTGCAGCCCTTGGAGACCGGCCAGTCACGATACCGTCCGATCTTCTCGCCAATGGCGATCGCACGCTTGCGGTGCTTGGCGTGGTGGATGCCAATGGCGGCAAGCGTGTTGTTCATTGTCCACTGCACTTCCGGCTTCGCCTTCGGCATCTCTTTCTCGATGCGATCGAGCAGTGCAGGCAGGTCGAGGCCCTCAGCGCCCTTGTTCACGCGGCTGGCGGTGAAGTGCCAGCCCGCCCGGGCGGCCCAGCGATCCTTCGCCTTCATCCACTTCTCACGCAGCGCTTCCTGATCGGGATGTTGCGCGACGACATAAGCGTTCAGCCAGTCTGCCACCTGCGTGCAGGTGCTGGAGCGAGTCAACTTGTCGAGTTCGTCCGCAGAAAGCGACTGAGGTTTGATGATGAGCGTGGCAAGGAGTTGTGCTTCGACGTTGCCGGTGTCCCAGAGATGGAGCGCGAGTTCGTGATCCGACTTGATCTTCTTGGCCATCGCCCGGATGTCGCCAAGTTTCACGCCGAACTGGTTGTCGGGCGCGCCGGCCTTCGTATTGTGGGCACGCCGAGCGTCGTCGCCGAGTGACTTAAGCTGTGCGAAGATTTCTTTGACGTTCATGTCGGCGATTACACTCACAACTCGTAGTAAGCCGCTGTTTCATAATGGTTCGTCCGCTTTGACCGTTCGATGACCTCGCACAGCGCATCACTTGCGTCGGGTGTATTCAATCGTGAACACCAGTTGCTCCGTGCCATCGGCTTGGACCATATTCATCTTGAATGTGAAATGGTCCTTGTCCTTTGTCTCGGTTGTGTTGCTGAACTTCTGCAGGCTGCCGTCCGGGCCAACTGATTCTCCGGTCATCTTCAGCAACTTGGTCTTCGGATCGTAGGTGCCCTCCATGTGCATCGGGGCGCTCGTCCACGAATCGACCCATACACCAACGTATTTCTTTCTGTTCAGGTCGTACCCGTCGAGGCCGTGACCGTGAAACTTGACTCCTCCTAGTTCTCCCTCAAAGTCGCTGGAGACCCACATCCCGTGGCAGATCGACTTGTAGGTGGCAGTGCATTTCGATTTTTGGCCGCCCATGTCCATGACGGCGTCCCAGTTTCCGACCAGTTCCTGGGTCAGCCGCTCGTGTTCGGGGCCGGGCTTGGGAAACTCCTGCGCGGACGCGAGCGAGACCGCGAATTGCAAAACGAACATGCCGACGATGGTTTTGTGCAACATACCGTTCCGTCCTATTTATGAAATGCTTGGCGTAGTGACTCACCCATTGTCAGCCCACCGTGGCGAAGGCGACACGACCAGGCGACGGGCACCTTCGAGTGGTGGTCTGAATTGGCTTGGGTTTCCGCCGCCTAACGGATGGTCAACTATCCGGCTGCATTGCAACAGGCAGAACCCACAAAGCACGACGAGAGTATCGTAATCGACGAGTTGGTCGCTCCGCAACGCAGTTGAACTGAGTCGCGGAGCAGTGTCGGCTCGGCGGCTCTCCACGCGTCAAGGACTTGGGGATTTTATCAGACCGATTCGCGAAGTGCGATGTTCGTCGGCATGGGATGGAGCTCCGTGACATCCAGAGTGAACGAGCGATCATCACGTTGTCTTGCTATGGTGGATTGCGATGGCTTTCATTACACCCATCGGCGCAGCTTGTTGCCTGCTTTTGACACTGATAGACTGGCGTCTCATCCCCAAAACAGGGCAGGTTATGTCGCCAGAAGCGAAATCACGTCAGCAGGTCGACCGCCAACTGGGGCAGTGTGGTTGGATCGTCCAGAGCCAGTCTGAGATGAACATCACGGCTGGCACTGGGGTCGCCATCCGAGAATTCCCGCTCCAGACAGGGTTCGCCGATTATCTGCTGTACGCGGGCGGCAAAGTCATCGGTGTGGTCGAAGCCAAGCCCGAGGGGCACACGCTGACTGGCGTCGAAACGCAATCCGCCAAATATTCGGACGGATTGCCGACTGGACTGCCGCATCATCGGCTCCCGCTCCCGCTGCCGTTCGCCTACGAATCGACCGGAACCGTTACGCAATTCACGAACAATCTCGAGCCCGACGCCCGCAGCCGTGAAGTCTTCACCTTCCACCGACCGGATGAATTGCTCCGGCTGGTCAACCTGGAAGAACAACTCCGTGGACACCTGCGCCACATGCCGCCGCTGAACGTGGAAGGCTTGTGGCCGCTCAAGATCACGACGCTCAACAACCTGGAAACGTCGCTGGCCGCCAACCGGCCCCGCTCGCTGATCCAGATGACGATGGGCAGCGGCAAGACGCTGACCGCCGTGATCGCCGCGTATCGGCTGATCAAGTTCGCCGATGCCAAACGCGTCTTGTTCCTAGTCGACCGCAACAACCTCGGGCGGCAGACGTACAAGGAGTTCTCGCAGTACGTTAGCCCGTACAACGGCTACAAGTTCCCCGACGAGTACAATGTCCAGCACCTGCGCCGCAACACCATCGACTCGGCCAGCCGCGTTTGCATCACGACCATCCAGCGGCTGTATTCGATGCTCAAGGGCGAGGAGGTGTACGACGAAGCCAACGAAGAAGGATCGCTGTTCGAGGCCGCCACGTCGCTGGTCAAAGAGCCGCTGCCGGTCATCTACAACCAGCGCATCCCCATCGAGACGTTCGATTGCATCATCGTGGATGAATGCCATCGCTCGATCTACAACGTCTGGCGGCAGGTGCTTGACTACTTCGATGCCTTCATCATCGGCCTGACCGCGACCCCCACGAAGCAAACGATCGGCTACTTCAATCAAAACCTCGTCCAGGAATACACGCACGAAGACGCGGTCGCCGATGGCGTGAATGTGGGATACGACGTGTATCGCATTGCCACCCAGATCACGGCGGGTGGTGCCACACTCGTCAAGAAGCCAACGGTATTCGTCCCGCATCGCGACCGCCGGACGAAAAAGAGAATCTACAAAGAGCTGGATGACGACATCACCTATACCGGCAATCAGCTTGATCGCGACGTGGTTTCCGAGCCCCAGATCCGGTTGATCGTCCAGACGTTCCGCGACCGCCTGCCTAGCGAGATCTTTCCCGGCCGCAAGGAAGTCCCCAAGACGCTGGTCTTCGCCAAGAACGACCTGCACGCCGACGACATCGTAAAGATCATTCGCGAAGAGTTCGGCAAGGGGAACGAGTTCTGTCAGAAGATCACGTCCAAATCGACCGGCAGGAAGCCCGAAGAACTGCTGGCCGATTTTCGCAACTCGTACTTCCCCCGCATCGCCGTCACGGTGGACATGATCGCCACCGGTACGGACGTGAAGCCGCTGGAATGTTTGCTGTTCATGCGGAATATCAATTCGTGGTCTTACTTCGAGCAGATGAAGGGACGTGGCAGCCGAGTCATCAAATCGGACGACCTACAATCCGTGACCCCCGATGCCAAGCACAAGACGCACTTCGTGATCGTCGATGCGGTCGGGGTTTGCGAGCGGGACAAGACGGCCAGCAAGCCGCTCGACCGCAAGCCATCGGTACCGCTCGACAAGCTGCTCAAGGCCGTCGCCGCCGGAATGGTGAACGACGATGTGGTCAGCACGCTGGTGGCCCGGCTATCTCGACTGGAACGGGAAATCGACGAGCAACAGGACCAGGAAATCGCCGCCCAGGCTGGTGGCAAGTCGCTGGCGATGCTCTGCCACGAACTGCTCGAAAGCATCGACCCCGACAAGAACGTCCAACTGGCTGGTGAGCGATTTGGCTTGCTGGACCCAGCGACCGAAGCGCCGGGCGTCCTCGTTGCCGAAGAAGGCGCGGATTACGCGGTCGCTGGGAGCTTCGAGCCCACCGACGATCAATTGGCCGAAGTCGAACGCGACCGGATGCAGCAGGCATTGCAGCCATTCCACAACCCCAAGCTGCGCGACGCGATCTTGCAGGCCAAGCAATCGTTGGAGCAGGTGATCGACACCGACAATCCCGACCAGTTGCTCGGCGCTGGTTTCGACGCAGCCGCGTTGGAAAAGGCTCGCACGCTGGTGAGCAGCTTCCGGAAGTTCATCGAAGACAACAAAGACGAGATCGAAGCGCTGCAAGTATTGTATAGCCGCCCGCATCGCGAAGGACTGCGTTACCGGCACATCAAGGAACTGGCCGCGGCACTCGAACGCCCGCCGCTCTCGGCCAGTCTCCCGCGGTTGTGGCAGGCGTATCAGGCCATCGACCCCGAGCGCGTTAAGGGAGTCGGCGGCAAGCAACTGGTGGACGTGATCGCGCTGGTACGACACGCCATCGACCCGAACCAGCCGCTCTGTCCGATCGGCACGACCGTCCAAGAACGTTTCGAGCAATGGCTGGCCGATCAGGAAGCGGCTGGCGCGACATTCACGCCCCAGCAGCGGCAATGGCTGGTCGCGATCAAGGACCACATCGCCAACAGCCTGACCATCGACCAAGACGATTTTGATCAAGTGCCGTTCAACCAGTTCGGCGGCTTGGGCAAAGCGTATGAATCGTTCGGCGATCAATTGCCAGCGCTGCTTGAAGAACTGAATGCGAGACTGGCGGTATGAGCGAGGCACAGATTACATCAAGTTCACGTACGTCTTTAACCCCAACGGGGCGAAATTCGATAGCCAAGGCCGCATGCATGGGAATGCGGCATCGCCATTACATCGAAAGCCCCATCGGGGCGCAACAGCCCACACGGAGCGCCAACCATGCCCCAATCCCTGGCGAACGTCTTATTGCATGTCATCTTCAGCACGAAACATCGCTCCCCGTTCCTCAAGACCAAAGCACTTCGCGAGGGCATGAACGCCTACATGGTGGGCACGCTTCGCAACATCGACTGCCCGTCGCTGATCGTCAATTGTGTCGAAGACCATTTACATTGTTTGTGTCAGCTCTCCCGCACGATCACGATTGCCAAGTTGATCGAAGAAATGAAGACCTCGTCCTCCGCCTGGATCAAGACGCAGGCCACCGATGTGAAAGACTTCTATTGGCAGGGAGGTTACGGCGCATTTTCCGTCAGCCAGTCCAATGTGGAACAGGTGAAAGCCTACATCGCCAATCAGGAAGAGCACCATCGCAAGACGACATTCCAAGAAGAGTTTCGCGAGTTTCTCCGCCGACACGGTCTCGAATGGGACGAGCGTTACGTGTGGGATTGATCGAGTTGATCGAGTTCGGGTCGATCCGATCCGTATTCGCCCCAACGGGGCGAGATTCGATTGTGCTCTTCGCCCCAAAGGGGCTGGATTCGATAGCCCAGGGCAACGCCCTGGGAATGCGGTGCCACCGCCGAACCGCAAGCCCCAACGGGGCGCGATTCGGGAATCGCATTGCGCGCGTGATCGCGCGGCGTATCGAATTACGCCCCGTTGGGGCTTTGGAATCCGTCGTGACCGTGCCCCAGGGCTGCGCCCTGGGCTATCGAATGTGGCCCCGTTGGGGCCGAACGCGCGGCTACGCCGCATCCAACCAGACCGGCGGCCTGGGCCGAGCAATACGCGTGGGATTGGTTGCGGTGTTCTTCGCCCCAACGGGGCGAGATTCGATTGTGCTCTTCGCCCCAACGGGGCGGGATTCGATAGTGTTCTTCGCCCCAACGGGGTGCGATTCGATAGCCCAGGGCAACGCCCTGGGAACGCGGCGCCACCGTCGAACCGCAAGCCCCAACGGGGCGCGATTCGGGAATCGCATTGCGTGCGTGATCGCGCCGCGTATCGAGTCACGCCCCTTTGGGGCTTTGAGATCCGTCGTGACCGTGCCCCAGGCCTGCGGCCTGGGCTATCGAATGTGGCCCCGTTGGGGCCAAGAACGGAATGCGGGGTTGGCGGCATGAGCGACTCCGATTTTCCGTGGCCCGCGTTGCCACTTGGCAAGCTTGCCGCCGCGATGTGTCTCGGCAAGATGCTCGACAAAGAAAAGAACCGCGGCACGCTTCAGCCGTATCTACGAAACGTCAACGTGCGATGGTTGTCGTTCGATCTGAGCGACATGAAGGAGATGCGTTTTGAGGCTAATGAGGAAACCAAATTTGGGCTTCAACCCGGCGATCTCGTCATCTGCGAAGGTGGAGAACCCGGTCGCGCTGCCGTTTGGAAAGGGCAAACCACAAATGCTAAGATTCAGAAAGCACTTCACCGGGTTCGATTTCGAGTGAACGAGTACGACCCGTCATTCGCGATGTACTACTTGTACTTTGGCACGATCACGAACCGCTTCGCACACCATTACACCGGCTCCACGATCAAACACCTCACCGGTGTGGCGTTGTCTCAAGTACAATTCCCGATCCCGCCGCTGAACGAACAACGGCGCATCGTGGCGAAGATTGAAGAACTGTTTTCGGACCTGGAGGCGGGGGTGGCGGCGCTCACGCGGGCGCGGGCGAACCTCAAGCGTTATCGCGCGAGCGTCCTCAAGGCGGCCGCCGAAGGCGCGCTAACCGCCGAGTGGCGGACCCGGCATCGGCAGGTCGAACCGGCCTCGAAGCTGCTCGAACGCATCCTCATCCAGCGCCGCCGCCAGTGGGAAGCCGACCAACTCGCCAAATTCGCCGCCGCCGGCAAACAGCCCCCCAACAACTGGCAAGCCAAATACGCCGAACCCGCGCCACCCGACACCACCAACCTCCCCACGCTTCCCGATGGTTGGCGTTGGGCGAAGTTCGATCAATTGCTCGTCCATCTGCGCAACGGCTACTTCCAAAGTCCTTCGGGTGCCGATCACGGCACGCCAATTCTCCGAATCAACGCAGTTCGACCTCTGCGTGTCGATTTGTCTGAGACGCGATTTCTCGACAAAATCGAAGGCGATGTTGGCGGCTACTACATCGAAGACGGCGACC
>JBGTHH010000936.1:0-2385 GCA_041746275.1 Pirellulaceae bacterium
AGGGTCAGACCCCTTTTCGGACACTTAGGTAGGCACGCAGGAAAATGCCCAGTCGAGAGGAATTCTAGCGGGACTTGTCAAACTTCCACAAGACCGCGTCCCCCTGCTTGAGCACAAAGATGCCGCAACTTCGGTCGCCTAACTCGTCATTGACGCGGAATAGCCAGTTGCGCCCCCGTCCTTCATTCTCGACATCATCGATCTTGGTCAACAGAGTCGTCGCCCCGCTGCCTCTGTGCTCAAAGACGATGCCACGTGGGTGCCGCTTTGCCGCTTGCAGGGCATCCAGGACCGTCATCTCCGCTTGCCAGGCGAGCGCCGTGAAGTGCTTTTCCACGCCATCTCCGTAGTCAATAACCATGCGAACTGTCGCGGCGGGCTCGGCAGCCGGAAGCAGCGGCTGACCCAGGGAGACGCAGGCCACGATCATCGCCGCATACAATCCGTAGTTTCGTGTCGGCCATTGCGGTAAACTCATCGACTTCTCCTTCTCCATGGAATCATATCGGGGATTCGTGACGGTACCTGGCCAGACGCAATGCAGCCCATGCCCGCAGCGAATGCGAACTTCCCCGGTACCAAGGGCTTTCCCATTCTTCTCCACTGGACTAGCATTTTGGGGGCAGCCGGTCACGCCCCCCAGCGGGGAACCGCCTCCAGTTTATACAACAAGCTTGTAGGATCCGAGCACATGTCCGCCGAGAATATTCGCTTATCGATGCCCGAGCCCGATATCGCGCTGTTGACCTTCGACACTCCCGGCAAGAGTGCCAATGTGTTGTCGCATGGGGTGCTGAACGAATTCGCGGCTTATCTCGACGCACTCGAACAGCAGGCGAACTTACAGGGCTTGATCATCAATTCCGCCAAACCGGGCATCTTCATTGCCGGAGCGGATCTGCGTGAGTTCGCTCAGTCGTTGGCCGTCGAGAAGTCGGAGATCGTCGCGATGTGCCGACGCGGTCAGACGTTGTTTGGCCGCCTATCCCAGATGCCCTTCGTCACCGTGGCCGCGATCAACGGCGTCTGCGTTGGGGGTGGAGCCGAATTGGCCGCGTGGTGCGATCGCCGCATCTTCAGTCGTCACCCCAAAGCGGAGTTCGGCTTTCCCGAAGTCAAGTTAGGGCTGTTTCCCGGCTGGGGCGGCACCGCGCGGGCACCGCGCATCGCCGGTTTGAGCAACGCCATCGAGATGATCACCGGCGGCGAATCGATTTCCGCCGACACTGCCTTCCGCATGGGTTGGGCCGTGGATGTGGTTGCCGACGACCAACTGCTCGCGCAGGCCATCCGCGTGGTCCGCGCGGAACAATCGCATCCCACCTACCTGCAAGATCGCGTCCGTTGGACCCACCCGATCGACATCACCGAGACCGAGCTCGGCTTTCTCGGAGTCACGGCCTCGGCCGTCATTCGCCAACAGACCAAGGGACAATATCCCGCTCCCGACGCGGCGCTCGAAGTCCTGTTGGAAG
Organism: Pirellulaceae bacterium; assembly: GCA_041746275.1. Taxonomy (GTDB): domain Bacteria; phylum Planctomycetota; class Planctomycetia; order Pirellulales; family Pirellulaceae. The sequence continues at coordinate 1,476 of JBGTHH010000936.1, forward strand.
CGGCGTTGACCACGGCCGACGAGGCTTGTCAGTTGGAAGCGACTCGCATGGCGACGCTGTTTGGATCGCCGGTGAACGCCTCGCTGCTAAACGTGTTTTTTCTGACCGATCGCAACAAGAAGGACGCGGGCGTCGATGGCAGCCAAATCGCTCCGCAGAGAATCGAGAGCGTAACCGTGATCGGTGCCGGCATCATGGGAAGCGGTATCGCTGCGGCCAACGTGAAACGCGGCTTGAGTGTGACGCTGACCGATGCGGCTCCAGATTCGCTAGTCGCGGGCGGTCGCAAGGTCCTGGAGGAGGCTGCCTTCGATCGCGAGACCAAAGCCCCGAACTCCGAACGCCTGCTGGAACTCGCGCCGCGACTGAATCTAACGTCCAGCGATCAGGAGGTTGCCGCCAGCGATGTGGTGATCGAAGCCATCATCGAGAACTTGGACGCCAAACTCCAGACCTACGCGCGTTTGGAACCGCTGATGCGCCCCGACGCCATCCTCGCTTCCAACACGTCGACGATTCCCATCACGCAGCTCGCTGCGAAGCTACAGCGTCCCGAACAGTTCTGCGGCATCCATTTTTTCAATCCCGTACGCCGCATGAAGTTGGTAGAAGTGATTCGCGGCGAGCGGACCTCCGACGAGACGGTCGCGACCGCTGTGGCCTACGTCAAGGGCTTGGGCAAGATGCCAGTCGTCGTCAATGACGGACCGGGCTTCCTCGTCAATCGTCTGCTCTTTCCTTACATGAACGAGGCCATCGAGCTACTCTGCGACGGAGCGGAGATTAAGGCCATCGATCGCGCGGCAAAAGCCTTCGGGATGCCGATGGGGCCGATTGAACTGTACGATTTGGTGGGCATCGATACCGCCTCGTATGCGGGTGCCACCATGTCGGCCGCGTTTCCCGATCG
>JBGTHH010000937.1:0-3926 GCA_041746275.1 Pirellulaceae bacterium
AGTAAGACCATGCGACTTTCCATGTTTGTCGGTTGTGTGTTGAGTGGGCTCGTCGGCCTATGCGGAGGACTTGTTGGAGTTCAGCCTTCAGGCTGCCTTGCAAGTTGTGTGTTGAGCGGGATCATCGTCTTATGCGGAGGCGCGAGTCAGGCTGCCGAGCGGCTACCGCCGGTGACCCTGGAAGTGCCTGCGGATTTTCCCACAGGTCTGCCCGTGATCGTGTCAGGGACCATCCCGAAGTTATCCGCTAGTGGCTGGAGTGGCGAGCTGACACATCCGCTGTTCGGCGAGCGAACGATAGTCGCGCAGTGCGCCGCCGGTAGCGACCGTGTGTGGTTCGCTTTAACCGCCGACGCGCGACTGCTGGGGCAACGACTGGAGTGTGCGGCTGCTCCCACATCCCATCCGCCGCGAGTGACCGTGCAAGAGCATGACACCCACTGCGACTTCCACGAAGGCCAGCGGTTGGTGCTGACTTATCAGAGCGCGCCAATCACGCAGTTCAATCACACGCGCGCGGGTTACGTCCATCCGCTGCACGGGTTGGACGGAGAAATGCTGACGGAAGTCTTTCCAAAAGACCATCGGCATCATCAAGGCGTCTTTTGGGCTTGGCATCAGTTGTGGTTAGCTGATCGCCAGATCGGCGACCCTTGGGTCACCAAAGATCATCTCGTGGAGGTCCAAGAAGTTCGCGTCGTCGATCAAGGGCCGGTCTTCGCGACACTCGACATTCGCGCCCATTGGACGTCGCCCCTGGTAACTGACGCCGCAGGTGTCCCCCAACCGATCGTCGAAGAGCGGACCCGCATCCGGTTGTTTCATTCGCTGGGCGACGCCCAATATGTGGACTTCACCGTACAACTCACGCCGCGAATGCCCGACGTGAAGATCGGCGGCTCGGAGGATGTGAAGGGCTATTCGGGATTCACCGTGCGCGTGGTGCCTCCCCAGGACATCGCCCTGCACGATGCCGCGGGCCGCCGAACCGAGGACGCCATCCAGACGACCAGTGCCTGGGCAGACGTCACGGGTTCGTTTCGCGAGGGAGCGACCTCCGGTGTCGCCATGCTCACCCATCCCACCCTCGCGCAGTTTCCACCGCGTTGGGTGCTGCGGCATTACGGCATGCAGAACGTCGCTTATCCAGGACGAGAGCCGATCACGCTCGACGAATCGTCGCCGGTAACGCTCAGGCTCCGACTTGTGCTACATCGTGGCCACACAGAACAAGCTCGGATCGTCGATCATCAACGGGTTTTCGAATGGACGCCTTAAATCTCCATGATGCGAATCGCGGAATGAACCTGTTATGACCACGCGCGGACTGTTCATCACGGGAACCGATACCAATGTCGGCAAGACCTATGTCGCGGCTCGGATTGCAGCCGAATTGGTGGCCGCGGGCAAGCGAGTCGGCGTCTACAAACCGGCGGCCAGCGGCTGTCGAGGCGACGAAAAGGATGATCCGTGCGTCCTTTGGCAGGCGGCTGGTCGCCCTGGTTTGCTCGAGCACGTTTGTCCTCAGCAATTCGCGGCTCCGCTCGCACCGCATCTAGCGGCCCGCGCCGCAGGCACCGAGATCGACGCGCAGTTGCTGCGCACCGGATTGGATTACTGGCGCCAGCGCAGCGATATCGTGCTGGTCGAAGGGATCGGTGGTTTGATGTCGCCCGTCAGCGACGACGAGTACGTGGCGGATTTGGCCGATGAATTTGGGTTTCCGTTGATTGTTGTCGCTCCCAATTCGCTGGGCGTCATCAATCAGACGCTACAAACGCTCATTACGGCTGCGACGTTTCGAGACGGATTGCCCGTGGCGGGAATTGTGCTCAACGATCGCGGCTTGATGATCGGCGGTGACGATCCCAGCCGATCATCGAATCGCGCCGAGCTAGAGGCTCGTTGTATTCCCCCGATCTTGGCGGAAATTGGCGTCGTGTTCGACCAACCGGTAGATTGGTACGAACTTGCAAGATCTCCAGGGTAAACGCTCGCTTGATCAGACGAGCTCGATTTTCCTGGAAACTTCGCAGAATGTTCGTGCCGTCCGGCTGTGTCTGTGACTCTATCTCTATTAAACAGGAGGATCTCGCTTCGCGATGAGCATCTCGGCACTGGACCATGATCCGCTCGTGGCGGAGCACCACCGCGAGTGGGACGAAGTCGGCGACGACGTCTTGTTGCAGCGGTTTGTCCTGAACCGTGACGAAGCGGCGTTTGCGTTATTGGTGACGCGTCATGCGAGTTTGGTGATGGGCGTGTGTCGGCGAATCTTGATGCATCAGCAAGATGCCGAGGATGCCTTCCAAGCCACGTTTTTGGTATTGGCTCGCAAGGCACGGGCGGTCAAACGCGCGAAGTCGCTGCCGGCCTGGCTGCACAAGACCGCCCACCGCTTGGCGCTGCGGTCGCGATGGAACCGCTCGCGTCGCCACGAGGAAACCCTTGAGACTGGAGCCATGGTGGAAGCCCATCCTTCCTTGCAGAAGATCGCGACCGACTACGAACGATCGGCGCTCGATGAGGAACTGAATCGACTGCCCGAGCGTTACCGTCTGCCGTTGTTTCTGTGTTGTATCGAGGGAAAGTCGCGCGAGGAGGCCGCTCGGCAACTCGGTTGGTCAAGTGGCTCTTTGAAAGGCCGGCTCGAACGGGCGCGGCAACTGTTGCGTCATCGGCTGATCCTGCGGGGAGTTTCCGTCGGAGTCGCCATGGCGCTAGTCCTTCCCACTCAATCCACCGCGCAGGCCGCCGTCGCGCACGCGATCATCGTCTCGACGGTGCAGGCTGGCCTGCGTTACGCCGCACATCAATCTCCTTTGGGTTACGTTTCCGGACAGGCACACTACTTGGCTAATGGGAGTCTTACCATGATGGCACTGGGAAAGTTCAAGATCATTGTCTATTCATTTCTGGCGATCGGCTTACTCGCCACAGGAGGCAGTTGGATTAGTATTCCGGCCGTGGCGGAAGGAGGCGTCGATACGATCGTCGTCGAATCCGCAAGCAGCTCGACGGCCTCCACGTCGTTTGTGGCTTTGTTGGATGCCGAACGCGAAGTCCCGCGTCCCGAACGTGACCCCAATCAAGCTCCGCCGCGCGCCCGTGAAAAAGAACGCCGTGAAGGAGAACGCCGTGAAGGGGAACGCCGTGAAGGGGATCGCGAACGCCGTGAAGCCGATCGTCCCGAGGGGGATCGACCGCGCCGCGACGTGGAACGACCGGATCGCGAGCGACCTCGTGAAGGGGAAGGTGTGGACCGCGAGCGGGAACGTCCGCGCGAAGGCGATCGGCCTCGGCCGGAGTTTCGCCCGCGTAACGAACAGGAAGAAGCCCTTTTCCACATGATCTTGCAGCTTCAACGGGAGGTTGCTCATTTGCGTAACGAGCTCCAGCGGCGTGACGGTCCTCCGCCGCATCGTGACGGAGCTGGCCCATTCCTACCTCGACGCGAGGGCGATCAACCGCGCCGCGGCGATGCGGAACCTCGACGTGAAGTGGACCAACCGCGTCGTGAAGTCGACCAACCCCGTCGCGACGGAGACGCTCGTCGCGACCCACCGCCTCCGCGTCGTCCCGACGCTCCGCCCCGTGAACCCGAAAGTGACCGCACCCCCGAGTAAGCCGCAACATCGCGCCGGGAACTGGGCGGACTACGCTCCCCGTATCCGCCCGTCCCCGCATGCCGCGATCCCATCACAGGTCTTCCATCTCACGCTTGCACCACCAGTTCCTCGGGCTGGGCCGCAGGTGTCACAGCGGGGCGGGTAGGTCGCGACGCTGAAAGATGTAGGCGGCGATAACGTAGCAGGTGCCGCCGATCGTCGCCAAGATCGTATGGAACGTCATGGGGCCGTAGCCCTGCCACTGGCCCTCCGCCGTATAACGTAGATAGCTCCAGGTCTGATGCGGGTAGGCATCGG
>JBGTHH010000938.1:0-6428 GCA_041746275.1 Pirellulaceae bacterium
AGTTTCCAACGAAGAATAATGAAGATGCACTTCGGAGTCTTTCTCGCTGGTACGAACTAGGTCGGGATGCGACACGCAGTGGCTCACTTCATGCTGGTAGTTTTTAATCGCCGGATGTTTGAACCGCACGATTTCTCGCCAGCGATTCCGCGTCAACACGACGGGGTAACCCAACGGAGACGTACGCCGAAAAACAATCCGCCCGGCCATTCGATTCACCTTGCCATTGTAGCCAACACGCACCCATGTGGCGTTAGTTTTCCGCGGGTGACTTGCCCAGCGGCCATAGTTCAAAGCGGCGGACGAACATTTCGGCTTGCTCCGTTTGCAATAGGAGCTTGCCGGAGTCGGGTTTGGCTTCAAAGGCCTCGTTCACGACAACGCCGTTCACCTTGTAGATCAGGTGACCGCCGTCGGCGATCACTTCCAATCGCGTCCACTCGCCGTGCGGACTTTCGACATCGTCCTTACCACGGAACCCCACCTTGTCCGCCCAGTCTTCATCGCGTCCGTACCAGTTGATGCGGCCGCTGGAGACCGTGATCCGTTCGCCGCCTTTTTTCCAGACCTGTTCGCCATCACGGTCCTTGGTAATCTCGGCCGTCAACGCGGTCGGCAGGACTTGTCCCGTGATCGGGTCCGAACCGGTCAGCACGAGAATGTCGCCCACGCCGCCTTCGATGATCTGTGCTTCGATCGACGCCATCCAAGTATTGCTGTAACCGCCATCGGGTCCCCAGCAATGCACCAGGATGCCCGAGTCGCGGGCGCGATCCTCGCGATTGCCCCATGTCTTGTCGCCCCATTTGAACTCGACGATCAGGTGATAGTCGCGATACTCGCGATTCGTGATCAGCCCGCCGTAGCCATCTCCAGACACATGGATCATCCCGTCTTTGACCGTGAACACCTTGTTCCAATCGGCATACTTCAAGTCTCGCATCCACGTATAAAAGCCCTCGAGGTTGCGGCCATTGAAAAGCTTGATTGGGCCATCCGTGGGGCTGATGGCCGTGTCACGCGCCGGCGGCTGCGCGGGCTCGCCCGGCAGCTCGCGGATCCAGATGTTACGAAATTCAACGGGATCGTTATGTCCCGCGAAGCCAAAATGCCCGCTCTTGCGCCTCGCACCAGGAGGCACTTCGCCATCCTTGGACTCCGTCACTTGACTAAGATCGGCGTCGAGGATCGTGGTGCCGTTCAACTCGACCTTCACCTTCGAGCCGCGAACGGTGACTTGCTGAAAGTTCCATTCGCCTGTGGGGCGCAAGTAGCCTCGATGAGCCGGGGCAAGTCCGTAGACCGAACCGTGAAACTGTCGCGGATCGAGCTGGGCGTATTTCGGATCTTCCGAATCGAGTACTTGCAGTTCGAATCCTTCCAGGTGCGGTTGGCCTTCGCCGGAGTAGCGGACGGCGAGCCCATTATTGCCGCCGGGCGGCAGTTTGAATTCCACCCGCGCTATGAAATCGGAATACTCCTTGTCCGTGAAGACGGTTCCACCCTTGCCAGCCTTGCACACGATCGCGCCGTCGACGATTTCATAGCTTTCCAGGTCACCGGTCCAACCGCTGAAGTCGCGTCCGTTGAAGATACTCTCGTACGCATCCGGATTCTCTCGTTGAGCCAGGAACGAATTGGCTTCGTCCGTAGGGATCTCGCGAACATACAGATTGCGAAAGTACAGCGTGTTGCCGTGATTTTGCAGCTCGATCTGGCCGCGCGAATAGATTGGCAGATTGCGTTCCCAAATGTTCTCCATCACCACATCGTCGAACACCAGCGTTCCGTTCAGCTTGACGGTCACGAGTTCGCCGACCATACGAATATAGAATGTATTCCACTCGCCGACTGGCTTGTCCGCCTTCACCAGGGGAAAGCGGGGGTTGTCTTTATTGTTCCACAATGCTCCGGAACCGTTTTCCGCGCCGTGGCGAAAGTAATCTTGGAACTCGGTGTCCCAAATCTGTATCTGCGGGCTGCCGCGGAGATAGATTCCGCTGTCGCCGCCTTCGAGGATCTTCCAATCCACCCAGAGTTCGAAGTCGCCGTAATCCTTGTCGGTACAGAGGCTCTGGCCTTTGCCATCGAATACGAGGACTCCGTCGACGACTTTCCAGTGCTCCCGCATGTTGGCATCCGCAACCACCTGAGCGGCAGCCAGTTCGTCGGCCGACATGGCGGCTCGCGTCTTGGGATTCCCCACCAGCCCCTTCCAACCGGTCAAGTCCTGACCATTGAACAGCGGCGTGAACCCATCGGGCGTTTCCGCGTAGGCCGTGGTCGGGGCCAGGTGCGTACTCAACAACGCGAGAAGAAAGATCACGATTCCAGATGTCAGTCGTTGTGTAGTTCTCATCGATAGTTACCTCAAGGTGCTCGGCAGGATTTTATTCTGACTCAGCGGTGTCTACAGACTGGATGTACTCTAGCCACGTAGGGTGGTTGCTGGCAACCACAATCAACCCATCAGATCACCGTTCCAAAACGAACCCGAAGATGTTTCGCACATGTGGTTGATGGGCAACTTCGCCACAGCCCAATCTTATAACGATAACCAAAAGAGAATCGAGCATGGCGACCTTCACGATCCAAGAAGCTCAAGCCCGTTTGGTGGACCTCATCCATCGCTCACGCCGGGCGAGGAAGTGGTGATTATCGAGAACAGTCAGCCGGTGGCGAACCTTGGCCAGGAAGTCAATGCGATCTAACCACTCGAATTTTCCTGTCGAAATCGTCCCTGGGAATACGACAGGAAGATTTAACGACAGAAAAATGAAGTCGCATGATACAAATCAAGTTAGGTCAACCAGATTAGTTTTGGGAGTGCGGCGACTTGTCGCCACTTTCCAAGTGTTGCCCGCTCCCAGGCTAAAAGCGGCTCCACCGCAAACGAAAGCTGTGACAAGTCACAGCAGTCCAGATGCGCCCAAAGTGCAAATATTCTCTCTCCGGCGAGGCCGAACCACCTATGAAAACAACTCGCTTCCAAAGTATCTGACCTCTTCGGGGAGGCGACTAGAATCGGTGTCCTGGTCGAGGGCCGTGCTTCGTTAACGTCAAGACCTCCGGGCCATCTTCGGTCATCATGATGGTGTGTTCAAACTGAGCGGAGAGCGAACCGTCGCGAGTCCGCACGGTCCAGCCGTCCTCGCGATCCGTGATGCCTTGGCGGACGCCCACGTTGATCATGGGCTCGATGGTAAAGCAGACACCGGGTTCGAGCCGATCGCGCCGTGCCTGCCGCGTGGGGTAATGGGGAATGGTCGGCTCTTGATGAAACTCGCGGCCCAGCCCGTGTCCCACAAACTCGCGTACGACGCTGAAGCCGCGGCGTTCCGCTTCCGCGCGAATCGCTTCGCCGATGGTCGAGACGAAACAGTTCGGCGTGATCGCTCGGATAGCCAACCATAGGCAGTCGAACGAGCACTGCGTCACCGCGCGGGCGACGTCGGAGACTTGGCCAATCAAGAACGTTTCCGAGGAATCTCCGTGCCATCCATCGACGATACTGGTCAGATCGACATTGACGATATCTCCCTCTTGCAGCACATAGTCGCTGGGAATGCCGTGACAGATTACCTCATTCAAGCTCGTACAGCAGCTCTTGGGAAACGGGAACTTCTCGCCGGGGTAGTTCAGTGTGGCCGGACGATGACCGTGGGAAACCGTGTATTCGTGGATCAAGTGATCGAGCTCGCCGGTGGACACCCCCGGTTTAACGAACTCACGCACGTAGTCCATCAATTCCGCATTGAAGGCACCAGCCCGCCGCATGGCTTCGCGTTCCGGTTTGGCGAGTCGCACTTTGGTTCGGCTTTGCAACATGAATATCCTCGGTGAATTTCCCTGTACTTTTCGCCTCAAAGTGTACCATGCCCGCCGACAGGCGAATACGCCAATGAACCCCGACACCGGGGCCTGTGTCTAGCTCACGACGAGTCGCCGCCCGACCGCCGCTGCCCGTTCCCGGTGGGAACCAGAAACATTAGAATCGCACATCGACAACCACGCACGATTGTAATCCGACGACTCTTAGCAAGCGATCATCATGCCCCGTTATCAACCCGCCGAGATCGAGCCGAAGTGGCAACATTACTGGGAGACCAACGCGACGTTTCGGGCTCCCGACCTGCCGCAAGGGGATAAGCTGTATATCCTCGACATGTTCCCGTATCCCAGCGGCGAAGGCTTACACGTCGGTCACCCCGAAGGGTACACGGCCACCGATATCACTTGTCGTTTTGAACGGATGCGGGGTAAGTCGGTTTTGCATCCCATGGGATTTGACGCGTTCGGGTTGCCAGCGGAAGAACACGCGATTAAGACCAATACCCCGCCACGACTCTCGACCGAGAAAAACATCGCGACCTTCACACGGCAACTCAAGATGCTCGGTTTCAGCTACGACTGGAGCCGCGTGCTGGCCACGACGGACGTTGAATATTTTCGCTGGACGCAGTGGATCTTCACCGTCCTGTTTGATACTTGGTTCGATTTCGAATCGCGAAAGGGTCGGCCAATCAGCGAGTTGCCGATTCCCGCGGACGTGCAAAGCGAGGGGGAAGCCGCTGTACGCCGCTTCCAAGACGACCATCGACTGGCGTTTCAATCGGATGCCTTGGTCAATTGGTGCCCGGCACTGGGGACGGTGTTGGCCAACGAGGAGGTAATCGACGGCAAGAGCGAGCGGGGGAGCCACCCTGTGCAACGCATCCCCTTACGACAATGGATGCTGCGAATCACGGCCTACGCCGAACGGTTGGAGCAAGACCTCGATCAACTCGATTGGTCTCCCAGCATCAAACGCATGCAACGCGAATGGATCGGGCGCAGCACGGGCGCGGAAGTCGACTTCTATATCGGCGATGCGACGCCAGGCAACGGCTCGGCGACTGCCGACGCGGGTTTTCCCGCTTGGAAGGCGAAGCGTGCGGCCACGGGCTTTTCGCGAAAACCCGGCGAAGACGTCTTGCGGATCTACACCACACGCCCCGATACGCTGTTCGGTGCAACCTACATGGTGATCGCGCCCGAGCATCCGTTCGTTTCCCGGCTGACCGTGCCCGAGCAAGCCACCGCCGTTACGGCCTACTGCGCCCAAGCCGCCGCCAAAAGCGATCTCGATCGGACGGAGCTCGCCAAGGACAAAACGGGTGTCTTCACCGGCTCGTACGCCATCAATCCGGTCAATGGCCAGCGTGTGCCGATTTGGATCGCCGACTATGTCTTGATCAGCTACGGCACAGGCGCGATCATGGCCGTCCCCGCGCATGACACGCGCGATTTTGAGTTTGCTCAGCAGTTTCATTTGCCGATCATCGCTGTGGTCGATCCGGGCGACGTGGAAGGAGTCTCTCGGTCCGATGTCCTGGCCGGCACGCAGTGTTGTACGGAGTCGGGAGTCGCCGTGAACTCCGGCCAATACGATGGCTTGTCGACAGCCGATTTTAAGCTCCGCATCAGTGGGGACTTGGCGACACAAGGCTTGGGCAAAGCCGCCACGAACTTCAAACTGCGTGATTGGTTGTTCAGTCGTCAGCGATTTTGGGGCGAGCCCTTTCCGATCTTGCACGAGTTGGATGAGTCGGGAAAAACCAACGGGCTGTTGCGCGTTGTGGCTCCCGACGAATTGCCCGTCGACTTGCCGTTGCTCGAAGACTACAAACCTCACGGCCGTGCCGAACCGCCGTTGGGCAAGGCCCCCGAAGATTGGCTGTATCCCACCATCGCGGGCCAACGCTATCGCCGCGAAACCAACACGATGCCTCAATGGGCTGGCTCATGTTGGTACTACTTGCGGTTCATCGATCCTGAGAACGACCAAGTGTTTGTCGATCCGGAGAAAGAACGGGCCTGGATGCCCGTCGACTTGTATATCGGCGGTGCCGAGCACGCGGTGTTGCACCTGCTGTACGCTCGGTTCTGGCACAAAGTGTTGTTTGATCGCGGCCATGTCAGCACCTCCGAACCATTCCGGCGGCTGGTGAATCAAGGAATGATTCTGGGCGAGAACAACGAGAAGATGTCCAAAAGCCGCGGAAATGTGGTCAATCCGGATGCGATCGTGCGCGACTATGGAGCCGATTCGTTACGGTTGTACGAGATGTTCATGGGCCCGTTCGAAGCCGCGAAACCGTGGAGCATGAGTGGTGTCGATGGCGTGCATAAGTTCCTGCATCGCGTCTGGAGATTGATCGTCGACGAGAACAGCGAGGAGCCCATCTTGCACGCCGCAGTGCAAGATGTTCCACCGGATGATGAACAACTGCGCGTGCTGCACAAGACGATCAAGGCGGTGACGCACGACATCGAGTCACTGGGCTTCAATACGGCGATCGCCCGCATGATGGAGTTCGTTAACTACTTCACTAGCCAAGCCACACGGCCGCGTTCGGTGATGGAATCGTTTGTCTTGCTGGTGTCGC
>JBGTHH010000939.1:0-8787 GCA_041746275.1 Pirellulaceae bacterium
TATGCTGTCCTGGTGGTACGCCTTCATCTCCGTCGCCCCCTCGATCCCGCAGAGCGGGCCGTGGCCGGGGACGATGCCCTTCGGGCCGAGTCGAACGAGCAGATCGAGGCACTCGAACCACCTGTCGTGTGACCCTGTCCAGCCCATCGGCGTGCATTGCCGGAACAGCACGTCGCCGGCGAACACGACGCGTTCTGCTGGCAGGTGAATGATGGTGTCGCCAACCTGATGGCAGGGCCCGACGTAAATCAGGTGGACCTCCTTGCCGTCCAGGCTTAGCTCGTAGCGCGTGTCGAACAAGGTCGTCGGCAGGACCAACTCGATGCCGTCAAAGTTGTAATCTTCCAGCAATTGTTGTCCGGCGGCGGCGAGGCCAGGGTGGAGATTTTTTAGGACCAGGCGATTCAGGAATCGACCAACGCCGTGCAGCAGCTTTTGACTCTCTTGGGGCTCGGCGACTTGCTTCATTCGCTCAGGCACGGATCGATGGGCGATGATCTCTGCGCCCTGGAAGAGCTGATTGCCCCAAACGTGATCGGCGTCTTCGTGCGTGTTGATCACGCGTTGCGGCATGGCTGGCCAGACCTTGCTGAACATCTCGATCATTCGGCTGGCGTGTGCCAAGTCCGATTGGGTGTCGATCACCACTCCGCCGCCACAGTTGATGAGACCGGAATTGGCGTCACAAACGCGGTTCTTCTCGTTAATCACGGCAAAGCAGTGATCGCTGACTTGGTGCATTTTCATGAGGTTCGCATTCCGTCTGGATTAAGACCCATGATCCGCGAAGGGACCGGCATCGGAAACGATCACGCCGTTTTGGATTACGTATTCCTCCCATAATTTCAGTAGCGCTGCGTGCTTGTCGGGGTGCTTTGTAGACAGATCATGCAACTCGGCGGGGTCGTCACGGAGATTGAACAATTGCCAATCGCCCGTGCCCCCTGCCGCCGGTAACAAGTACAGAAGTTTCCAATCCCCTTGCCGGATCGCCCGGTTGCCGAACAACTCCCAGCCGAGCCAGTCCGAATTGGTACGGATTTCCCGTTCCCGACCGGCGAGCAGTGACCACATCGATTTTCCCTGGGGTAGTGCGATCTTGCTTCCATCCTTCTCAGCCGGGTGCTGAACGCCGGCCGACTCCAAAAACGTCGGCATGATGTCCATGATGTGCAGCACCGAGTGATTGACGGCCCCCTGCTGTTCGACACCTGGTCCGCTCACGATCAGCGGTGCGCGGATGCCGCCCTCCGCCACAACTCCCTTGAACAGACGAAACGGCACGCTGCTGACCTGCGCCCAAGCAGGACCGTACTCGACAGCCGAACGCGGATGCCCCCAGTTTTCTGGGCGGTTGTCGAAGGTCTTGTCGAACCATTCCTTGGCGCCAGGGGACAATTTCGCTACCAACTCAGCCATGTCCTCGCCGGCCGCTCCGTTGTCGGAGAGGAAGACGATCAGGGTGTCGTCGTACTTGCCGATCGTTTTCAGGTGGCCGATCAACCGACCGATCTGATCATCCATGTACTCGATCATGGCCGCATAGAGCTCCATCTTCCGGGCCGCAAGTCTTTGCTGCTCGACGGTCAGCTTGTTCCAGGCCGAGATGTTCGGCATCCGCGGGAACGTCACCGCGTCCTGGCGGGTGATCCCCAGATTCTTCTGACGAGCCAGCCGCTCCTCACGAATCGCATCAAATCCCCGGTCGTATTGGCCCCTGTACTTGCCTCTCCATTCATCGGGAACCGCCAGCGGGCCATGTGGTGCCTGATACGCAAGGTAGGCGAAGAACGGCTTATCATCCCGGGCGTTCTCGTCGACGCTCTGGATGATGAAGTTGGTCAAGTCCTTCGACGAGTAGTAGTCTTTCGGCAATTCCGTCAACGGTTCGCCGTTGCGGGTGTAGGCCACTTTCGGTTCCGAAGGGAGCAGACCCAGCATGTCAGACCAATGGCTCCCGGCCCCTTGCAATAGTGTGAAATCCTGCTCGAACCCCCGCGCCGCCGGCCACTGATTGGGCTTTTCGCCCAAGTGCCACTTGCCGGCCATGTAGGTGTGGTAGCCGGCATCGCGCAATAGCGAAGCTACGGTTACGACGCGAGCATTCAGATGGCCTTCATAACCGGGTCTGTCCCGCTGCGACGGACCAGTCCACTCCGCCATATTGCCGATTCCGGCAACGTGGCTGTCCGTTCCGGTCAGCAGCATCGAGCGCGCCGGAGAACAGCTTGGCGCAGCATAGAAATTTGTCGCCCGCAAGCCTCGCGCTGCGAGAGCATTAATGTTTGGCGTGTTGATCTCTCCACCAAAGCAGCCAAGGTCCGAGTACCCCATGTCGTCGGCCACGATGAGCAAGATGTTCGGTTTACCCTTCGGTACATCAGCCGCATGGCACCTGGATTCTTCCAATGCAAGCACTGTGGATAGAATGGCGGCGGCAAACATTGGCCAACAGTTCAGCATGCCCACGGACCTCGGCTTGTCGACTCTGGAATGAAATGTCGGTGAGTGATCGTTAAGTCTTCGCCGAACCGAACCTGGCGTCTATCGAAATTCCGCAAACCATGAAAAACGTTTTGCCATCCAACAAATTGGCCACGCCCAGCTCGGCGTCGTCCGTTACGGTCGTCGAGACCAGCACTCGCCCTGTGCATAAAGCAGATCGGCGGCTTTTTGAATTAGGTCGCGCGATGATATAGAGAGGCTTGAAAGCGTCGGCGCGTTGATTCGCCGCGCCGGCGCATGATAAGTTCGGACAAAGACGGATGAGTCGCTGCCGTCGAAGCGGGGTTCAAGCGTTGGCATCCGTCGCAATGAATTCGCGAACCGCCGCCGCTCACGCCGCCTACCGAGTAATGCTTCAGCAATCCGCCCAGCCGCTCCCGGCAGGCAATCTGCGAGATCGCCACCACGTCCGGCGGCGATTCGGCTGGCCTTTCCAAAAGTCGGACGCATAAACCGACGGCCACGCAGCCCACTCCTCACAACCGTAGTTCGTTTCGCCTACTGAAAGCAACCACGGGGGGTTGCGCGCGACTGGTGCGAACGCAATAGCCGTTAACCCAGACGGCGAGAGACACAGAGACGGCCGAGAGTTTTGGCCGAAACGGCTCCAGAGTGGGTACCCCGGTGCGGACGAAGCGGGTCGCGCCGATCGAACGCGAATGAGATCAAGAGACCTTCGCGTCGGCGTAAGCTGTTGCTACAACTGGCGATAGAACGCAAAAAGGCCGGCGTCCGAAGATGCCGGCCTTTCGTATAACCCTGCGGTAGCCGAGTTTCGCTACGGTCAATTCAAGTTGCGGGGACAGGATTCGAACCTGTGACCTCGAGGTTATGAGCCTCGCGAGCTACCGGGCTGCTCCACCCCGCGTTATTTAACTGCTTCAGATTGTAATGGCCGGTCAGAGCATCGCCAAGGGGGCGGAGTGAATCTTTTGTTGTCAACCACTAGAAAAGGTTACAGCGTTTCGGTGCCTCGCTTGCCCGGTTGCTGATCACAGGGAAATACCGAGGCCGAAGCTTTGGACAACATCAAAGAGGCAATTCGCGAGTAACTTGCCGTCGTGGACGAAAACTTGAAAGGCGCGGACATCCGTGATGGTTCCGTACACCCCACGTTATGCGAAGATGTCTCGCACCACGTTACCGGCGACATCGGTCAGACGGAAGTCGCGCCCGGCATAGTTGTACGTCAGCCGTTCGTGATCGAGCCCCATCAACGCCAATAGCGTAGCGTGCAGATCGGTCGTGTGCATCCGGCCTTCCACCGCGTGCAATCCATACTCGTCGGTCACGCCGTAGGAAAAGCCCTGCTTCACGCCAGCTCCAGCCAACCACATCGGATAACCCGTGATGTTGTGATCGCGGCCGTCGGCTCCTTGCGCGGTGGGCATGCGACCAAACTCGCTACCAAACAGCACCAACGTATCGTCCAACAATCCTCGTTGTTGAAGATCGGTCAATAAAGCGGCGGTCGGCTGGTCAGTCGCCGCCGACTGGTTGATCAGTCCCTGATGCAGATTGTTGTGATGATCCCAACCGGGCTGGCAGATCTCGACGAAGCGCACGCCCGCCTCGCTCAACCGCCGCGCCATCAGACATTGCCGCGCGAAGCTGCCCGCGGCACCCGGCTTCACTCCGTAGGCATCCAGCACGTGCCGGGGCTCGCGAGAGATATCCAACAACTCGGGAACTTGCCCCTGCATCGTAAACGCCAACTCATAGGATTGAATGATGCCGTCGAGTTCCTCCGGCGCACTGGAGGAAGTGGTCAGCTCGCGATTCATCGCCTGAATCAATTCGATCTGCTTGCGTTGCAGGTCGAGTGGCAGGCGAGGGTTGAGATTCGGCATGCGGCCGGTGTCATCGATGCGTGTCCCTTGGAAATGTGCGGGCAGGAATGCGCTGCCATAGTTTCCCGCGCCTCCAAAATTCGGCGGGGGGTTGATGGTGATGTACCCCGGCAGATCCTGGTTCTCAGTCCCCAGTCCGTACATTAGCCAGGAACCCATCGAGGGACGCGTTAGCGAAGCCAGCGCGGTGCCGGTATGCAGTTGAATGACGGCTTGCGGATGAGCCGGCGTATCGGTGTGCAGACCGCGCACGAAACAGAGCTTGTCGACATGCTTGGTCATGTGCGGATACAACTCGGAGACCCAGGTCCCCGTATCGCCGTGTTGGGCGAATTGGAATTTTGATGCCGTCAGCGTGCCGCCACCGGGCCCCACTTGACCATCGTCCCGCTGAAGCCGGGGCTTGTACTCCCACGTATCCATTTGGGAGGTCGCACCCTGCATGAACAAAAAGATGATCCGCTTAGCCTTCACCGGAAAGTGCGGTTGCTTGGGAAACAACGGACCCGTCTGAGCGGCCGGCTGATCGGCAGCGCGAACGGAAGCGGTTCGTTGAGACAGCATGTCAGCCAATGCGAGGTAGCCAAACCCCGCGCTGGCGGTTTTCAACACCTGTCGACGAGATAACTGCGTCGGGCGAGTTGGCAGAGCGGATGATGTTGGGAACATGAATGCGTCCTGAAGTTAATAAACGGTAAACGAGTCGCCAAGCGTTGTGCGATTTCGGGAAGGCTAAGGAGCGAAACGGAACTCGGCTCTGGCAATTAAGGATTGGCAGAACGTGGTCCAAGCCGCAGTGCGTGAATCCGCAATCGATAGCGGTACTTCCTGCGTCGGTTCTTCCGCCGTCACTTCTTGATCGGGGTCAATGACGGGCGCGGTGGCTGGCACCTCGGTCGTAGCAACCGACGCGTCGACTGGAGCTTGATCCGTCGCCACCGCAGTATCGTCGAGTGTTGTCTTGTCCACGAACAAGACGCGCGAGGCGTTCTCGAAATCGACAAGGTAACGCTGTACTCGCTCGCTTTCTGAAATGGCCGCCGCACGTCCCAACGTCAGTTGATAAGCCCACTCAATTCGTCCTGCATCATCCAAGTCCTCACGTTGCAGCAAGCGATTCGCGAGGGCCAACGATTGTGCTTCCACGAACGGATCGTTCAACAGGTACAGCGCCTGGGGAGCCACGGTCGTGGTGTCACGGCGACCGGTGACGAGTCCCTGTTCGGCAAAGTCAAAGACCTGTAACGACGTGGGCGTCACGCTGCGGAGTAGCGGTAAATATACGCTACGTTCCGTCGTGGCGCGTTCGACCGTGCGTATGGACTGCGCTTCGGGACCGTTGTCTCGCATTTCCCGCACCACGAGGTCCTTGGCGGGCGAAGCTTGAGCTGCATCCAACTGCAATGTTCCCGCAGCAGCCAGCGTCGCGTCGCGAATCTCTTCCGCCGACAAGCGACGTGGACGATGTCGCCAAATCCACTGATTCGCCGGATCGCGGGCCGCATTGGTCAGATGCGTCTCGCAACTCAACTGATACGCGCGACTCAAGACCAATTGCCGCACGAGCTGTTTCACCGACCACCCATCTTCAATAAACCGAGCCGCGAGATAGTTCAGCAGTTCGGGATGGGACGGCGAGCCGCCGGTCACGCCAAAATTATCAACGGTGACCACCAAGCCCTGTCCATAAAGATGCTGCCAAACACGATTGACCATCACGCGCGGCGTCAACGGATTCTTTGAGCTGGTCAACCACTGTGCCAGCTCCAAACGTCCGCTTTGATTTGAGTTCAGAGCGGGCGTGTCCGGCACTTCTAGCAGCGACAGGAATCCTCGTGGTACGACCGGTCCGTGCTTCTCGGCTTCGCCACGAATACGGATTTCAGTGTCGCCGACCTTCGCAGAGTCGCGCACACCGTGTGCGATGCGACTGTGGCGCGCGGGATCACTCAAACGCTCCAAGTCCTGTTGAAGTTTGGTGACTCGCTGCCGTGCCTTCTTCAGGCGGTTATCGGGCTTCTTCGCTCCCTGAGCGTTCGCCTCGGGCTCGTCGCGCACGGCGATCAGTTCCTCGCGAGCCTGCTGAAGCGCGGCCTTCGCCTCCGCCAATTGGTTCGAAGCAGCCTCGTTTGCTCCTGGCTTGTTGTCCAAGATCAACAACTTCTGGGTATCGTAGTAATCGAGTCCGCCACCCCCCATCTTATTGCGCAGCCCATCGCACAGATCAGTGCTCTGGAAGATGCCGGCCAAGGCGTAGTAGTCGGCGGTCGGAATGGGATCGAACTTGTGATCGTGGCACCGTGCGCAACTGGCTGTCAGCGCCAAGATCGAACGACTGACCGTGTCAATCTGTTCGTCGATGTTGTCCATAACATAGCGAACTTTGAAGCGTTGATTGACGTCCTTCACTCCCAGTGCCAGAAAGCCGGTGGCGATCCGTTGCTCCTCACGCTGCGACGGCGTGTTAGCGGGCAGCAAATCGCCGGCGATCTGCTCGCGCAAGAACTGGTCATACGGTTTGTCGTCGTTGAAGGCCTTGATCACGTAGTCGCGATAACGCCAGGCATGGGGATAAGGCAGGTTGCGTGATGAACCGGTCGATTCGGCGTAGCGGGCCAGGTCGAGCCAATGGCGGCCCCATTTCTCGCCAAACGCCCGTGAAGCCAACAGCCGATCCACAACCGTTTCGAAGGCCGTTTCCGAGTTGTCATCGAGGTAGCGCTGTACATCCTCGGGAGTAGGCGGCAAGCCCGTCAGGTCGAAGGTGACGCGCCGGATGAGCGTGCGTCGATCCGCATCAGCCACCGGTTCGAGTTGCTCATTTTCCAAACGAGCCAGGATGAACCGATCCACGTCACTACGTGGCCACGCGGAATCGTTCACGGGAGGCGGCGAAACTTGGCTCAACGGCTGCCACGCCCAGTGCTCGCGTCGCAATTGATCGTAGTCCGTATGTCGCTCGCTTTCCCAATCGGGAACGGCCTCCTGGGGCCACGCCGCACCTTGACGAATCCAAGTAGCGAGATCCTCGATCTGCTCGGCCGCAAGCTGCTTGCTGGGAGGCATTTTTAACGCACCTTCGTGCCGCACCGCTTTCAGCAACAGGCTTTCGCTCGGATTCGCGACAACAATGGCCGGACCACTTTCGCCACCCACGATTAGCCCATGCCGATCATCAACTCGCAAACCACCTCGGGAGTTGGTGTTCGCCGAGTGGCAATTGAAACAGTTCTCGGCCAGCAGCGGACGGATCTTCTTCTCAAAGAATTCGATGGCAACCGGATCCGTTCCATCTTGCGTCACCGGGGTCTCGCCAACGACCGGGGCTGTTATCCCAGCCACAACGATCCAAACGAAAGAGGTGGCGATCCACCATCGCAGCCGAGCCGATCTCACTCTGACACTCATATCGGGCCTATCAGATTTTCGAAGGAAGAGGTGTCGCTTAGCGTAAAGTATCTTCGCAGCACGTGTCAAACAAATTAGCACGGATCACTCGCCGGACGACGCTCCGCTTCCCTGGAATCGGGCTGAACGACCGGGCCATCAGCGTCGAGTGAAAAATCCAGAACGTTCGCGCCGGAGGTGACGGTGGCCTTCAACTCGGTCTGCAGGTTGTACTTCACCGGAACCCTTTCAGAGACCTTTGGCTTTGGCGGATCGCCGTCCGGGTCACCGCCACTGTAGGTCGTCACCGCCACTTTATGTTCGCCAATTTCCGCCCCTTGGACGGTGGAACTGTAGACGAGCTTATAGCGACCGTTGGCATCGGTGATGGCGCGGGATAGGCTCCCTGAAGCGACAGGAACGAACGTCACCGTGGCATCTGCCAACGGCTGGCCTCCCAAGGTGACGGTGCCGGTCACACTAGCGACGTTCGCTGGTCCGCCACATCCTGCCGACACCAACATTGCGACGATCACCAGCAGGGACACGGCCGTGAATATGAGTTTGCGTTTCACTGAATAACTCCCTGAACAACAACCTGACCTGCCGCACGCTCCAGCGATTCGGCAGGTCAGGAGAAAACTCGTTTGAGACACAACAGCGCGAAAAAGTTTACCGGTTACCAATGACGGAACTCGATTTAGAAATCACTCACGGGTAGCGCATCGTCTCGCGATAACAACCGCTGATAGGTGCCGTTCAATGGATCCAGGTGAGCCGTAGCGTTACCATTGATGAGTTGGGCCGGATCGGGTGCCCAATAGTGATTGATTGTTTCCGCGAGGAAACGCACGGAGCCATCGCAGAGCAGGAACTGCGCACCTCCCGGATGCAGGCTGCTGAAGCCCTCCCCGCAGCCAATCCGATCGGTGTTCCAGGGATTCGCCACCGTGACATCATTGATCTTGGGGTGACTGTGTCCGATCGTGACATTGATGCCTGCCGTCTGACTTCCCGACGGATTACGAACACCGATCCACGTTCC
>JBGTHH010000940.1:0-6816 GCA_041746275.1 Pirellulaceae bacterium
AGTTAGTCTAGGTTCAAATCCTAGAGGGCCAACTACCTCGCGCTTGCATACCACGATGCGTTGGACCTACGTATCTCTGTTCCGCCTCGCCAAAGAATGTTGAAATAGCTTCAGTCGATCACTGCGGTCCAACGAGCACGAACGGTGCCCAATAGAACGGACTAGCCCACTGGCCGTTGTTTTCTTTGCGATTTGCCGCATGGCCGCCTGCACCTCACGGGCGTAGTGCCGGAGTGTGCGTCGGTGCTGTCGTTCTACGCGTGGAAGAAGAAGCTGAGACATGCGTCGGCGTCACGAGTGGCTGTGTCGCCGCGATTTCTGCCGGTCCAGCTCACTACATCGAATAAAACGGCTATCAAGCTGAACCAGTAACGAAAGTGACAGGTAGCCGATCGCATTTGACCAATGGCGTGCCCAAGACAACGACACTCCGGAGCGTTAGGATTGAGACTCGCCCTCCACGTTTTTCCAAGCATCCCGCCACCGCTCCGATGACCGACCGCGTGCCCCTTCGCATCCCCTTGCAAAATCTAGCACGTCAGCTTGAACAAGCCATGCAGGTCGATCGCCATCGCCTGCAGCGAACGTTGCGCGGGCTCGAACAGGCCGCACGTGACGGTCGAGTCGACGAGCAACGACTGGCTCGGTTGACCGAGGAGTTGCAACGATCCATCGAGCTCCGCCAGCGTCGAGCCGCGTCGCGACCAACGTGCAACTTCAATTTGGATTTGCCCATCCTCGCGCGGCGCGACGAGATCGCGGCGGCGATTCGCGAACATGCGGTCGTGGTGGTCTGCGGCGATACGGGGTCCGGGAAGTCCACCCAGTTACCCAAGATTTGCCTCGAAATGGGACGGGGCATCAGCGCGCTGATCGGGCACACGCAGCCTCGGCGAGTCGCGGCCCGCACAATCGCCGCACGTTTGTCCGACGAACTGAAGTCGCCGCTCGGCGAGCATGTGGGCTTTCAGATTCGCTTTACCGATACGACGCAGCCGCACACCTTCATCAAACTGATGACCGATGGCATTCTGCTGGCCGAGATCCCCAGCGATCGGTTGCTCGACCGCTATGACACGCTGATCATTGACGAAGCCCACGAGCGATCGCTCAACATCGACTTCTTAATCGGCTACCTGAAGACCATCCTGCCGCGCCGGCGTGATCTACGCGTGATCATTACTTCGGCGACGATCGATGCCCGGAGCTTCGCGGCTCACTTTTCGACGCCGGAGCAGTCGGTGCCCGTCATCGAGGTCTCGGGAAGAACGTATCCGGTCGAAGTCCGCTACCGTCCGCCGCAGGTCGCGGACGAAGATGACGAACCACTCTCGCTGGCCGATCAGATCGCGCAGGCCGCAGCCGAATTAACGCGCGAAGGTCCGGGAGATATCCTCGCTTTCCTACCGACCGAACGCGACATCCTCGATGTGGCGAAGCGTTTGCGAGGCCGCTCGCTGACGGGCTCGAAGCCGCTTCAGATCCTGCCGCTGTATGGTCGTTTGTCGATCGCCGAACAGAACAAGGTCTTCCAGCCGACGGGACAACGCCGCTTGGTCCTGGCCACCAATGTGGCCGAATCCTCACTGACCGTTCCCGGCATTCGCTACGTGATCGATACCGGCACGGCGCGCATCAGCCGCTATTCGCCGCGTTCCAAGGTGCAGCGTTTGCCGATCGAGCCCATTTCACGTGCCTCGGCCGATCAACGCCAAGGACGGTGTGGCCGCTTGGGGCCGGGGATTTGTATTCGCTTGTTTGCCGAGAAGGATTATCAGAGCCGCGACGCGTATACGACTCCCGAAATCCGCCGCACGAATCTCGCGGCGGTCATCCTGAGGATGCTCGCGCTGCAACTGGGCAAGGTGGATGAGTTTCCATTCCTCGACCCGCCTCGTGCCGACGCCATTCACGATGGGTACAAAACGCTGTTCGAACTGGGAGCCGTCGACGAGCGCCGCAGTTTGACGGAGATCGGTCGCCAGCTCAGTCGCTTGCCGATCGATCCGCGACTGGGTCGGATGATCTTGGCGGCCCATCAAGAGGGCTGCTTGCATGAGATGTTGATCATCGCCTCCGCTTTGGAAGTGCAAGACGTGCGCGATCGTCCGCTAGAGAAACAGAAACAGGCCGATGAAGCACACGCGAAACTCGCGCATGAGGAATCGGACTTCCTCACCTACCTGAACCTGTGGGATTTCTATCACGGCCTGCGGGAACGCCTCTCCCGCGGCCAGATTCGCCACGCCTGCCAACAGAACTTCCTCTCCGAAGTGCGGTTGCGGGAGTGGCAAGACGTCCATCGGCAACTCCTGCAATTCGCGACCCAGGGCGGCATGAAGACCTCGCCGCGGCGCAACAACCCCGAGTCGATTCATCGCGCGCTGCTCTGCGGGTTGTTATCGAATCTCGCTCTGCGACGCGATGGTCAGGAGTACGAAGGCGCGGGCGGCACGACCTTTCTGCTGTGGCCCGGTTCGGCGGCGTTCGCGCGGCCACCCAAGTGGATTGTCGCGGGGGAATTGGTCGAGACCTCGCGACGTTATCTCCGCACCGTGGGCCGGATTCAGCCGGAATGGATCGAACCGCTTGCCGCCCATATCGTGAAACGTTCGTACACCGATCCGTTCTGGTCGCGCAAGAGCGGCACGGTGCTGGCCAACGAAAAGGTGACGCTGTTTGGCTTGACGATCGTCGCGGGTCGACGCCAACCCTACGGCCCACACGATCCCGTGACCGCGCGGCGGTTGTTTGTCGAACATGCGTTGGTCGAAGGGGACTTTCAGTCGGAACCGCCGTTCCTGAAACACAATCGTGAGCTGCTGCGGGAACTACAGTCCTTGGGAGCCAAGTCGCGAGCCACCGACTACTTGATCGGTGATGGCGCGCAGTATGCTTTCTACGACGCGCGTCTGCCCGAGGATGTCTATGACGCGGCGTCACTCACCCGCTGGTTGAAATCCACGCCGCGCGACGAAGTCGATCAACTGCGGATGTCATTGCATGACCTCTTGGGTCAATCCAACGCGCACGATCCGCGGGAGTTCCCCGATCACTTGCAGACCGGCTCGCTCGCACTGGAGATCGATTATCGTTTCCAACCTGGCGAGGAAGATGATGGCCTCACGATCGCTGTTCCCAAGGATGGGTTGCCGCAACTGGACCCACGACGATTGGAATGGCTCGTGCCCGGTCGCGTGGAGGAAAAATTGACGGCGTTAATTCGCACCCTGCCCAAGTCGATCCGGCGAAGCTTCATTCCGGCTCCGGAAGTCGCGAGTCGCGCCGCGGCGCGAATGCCATTTGCGGAAGGGGACTTTCTCACCGTCGCCGCGCAGACGCTCAGCCAGCTTTGTGGCGAGCCTCTGGCCGCACGCGACTTTCAACTCGACAAGCTGCCGCAGCATTTGCGGATGAACGTGCGCGTGGTCGACGACGCTGGCCAACCGCTGGCGGAAGGACGCGACTTGCAGGCGTTGGCCGAGCAAGTGGGTGTCACGGGACCGACGACCAATCAAGTCATCACCGACGAGGCTTGGGAGCGGGACGGCATCAAGACCTGGGATTTCGGGGACCTGCCGACAAGTGTCACCATTCGCCGTGGCGATTTTGTGTTGGAAGCTTACCCCGCGTTGCTCGACGCGAGTGATGCCGTGTCGCTCCGTTTGGTCACCACGCGTGGTGCCGCCGAGGCACAAACGCGGGAAGGGGTGCGCAGGCTGTTCTGTCTGGCGGAGCAACGCGAGTTAAAGGCCCAGGTTCATTGGCTGCCGCGAATCGACCAACTTCAACTTTTCGCGGCGGGCCTGCGCCATGGCCGGGATCTCCGTGAGCAATTGATCGAACTGTTGGCCGAGTTGGCGTTTCTGCGTGGCCAGCCGCTCCCGCGCGATGCGACGGCCTTTGAAGCGATGCGAAAGCGCGGCCGAAAACAACTGCCTCAGGCGGCCAGTGATCTGGCTCGGTTGGTCGCAGCGTTACTCGAACGCTATCACGAAGTCCAAGTCCGTTTGAACGCCACGACCGCGCCTGCCGTAGCCGTGTCGGTTGCCGATATCCGCAAACACCTCGCCGAGCTCACGTACCCAGGCTTCTGGTGCGATACACCATGGGACTGGTTACAACATTATCCGCGTTACTTGCAGTCGCTGGTCGTACGCCTCGATAAACTTGGGACGGGAGGCGGCCCGCGCGATCGTCAAATCATGCAGGAGCTGGCTCCGTTTCAAGAACGCTACGACGCGCGTTTGGCGACGGAGGGACTCTCAGAGGCGAGTGGCGCGGCCCTGGATGAGTATCGCTGGATGCTGGCCGAGTATCGCGTGTCGTTGTTCGCTCAACAACTCGGAACCGCCATCAAGATCTCGCCTCAACGACTTGAAAAGCAGTGGACGCTTGTTTGAGATCGTGGCGCAGTCATGGCCCGTCAAACGGGATGGATTGCTCCGGTGGTAGCCGCGGAGGGTGGCTTAACCCGGGTGATTCACGTAGGCCGGATCGGGGTCGGACATGACGTTGCTGGAACAGCGTCAACACAGTGGACACTCGATCGCACTTCGTTTGTCCACTACAAAAACAAAGAGCCGAGGAGGCCATGACCTCCCCGACTCTCGGAGTGATTCCCTGAGGGACCCGGTAGCTACACTACTCGGTGGGAGCTTCTGCTGGCGTTTCTTCCGCAGGAGCCTCGGCGGGTGCTGCCTCGGCTGGTGCTGCTTCCGCAGGAGCTTCGGCGGGTGCTGCTTCCACAGGTGCTGCCTCGAACGAGGTGTCACCGGCGGGAGTGGTCTCGGAGTTGGCACCCTCAATCATCTGCGCTTCGTAATCGGCGCTCTCCAAGTTGGAGTCGATCGTCGTGGTGGCTTCCTCGGCACAACCGATGCAGAAAACCAAGCCAGCTAACACACTACCCAAAAAAAACTGTCTCATCGCTATTCCTCTCACAATTCGTCCAGACCTGGGAACGTCGTCTTCATCGCGCGACGAAGCCAAATGTGGGCGTTTCCAGTGCCTTCTCGTACATACCCTTGATCCCGATCAAGAGTAGAATATTCCCGGTGACGCCAAAGTTTTTTGCTAGCGGGAATAAACGGACGTTGTTATAGGCTCTTTGTTACAGTCGACGGTGTACATGACGCAAACCCCCCTTACTCAGGTATCAAGTAGTCCGATTCCTCACGAGGATGGGGCCGTGCCGGGTTCCAGATTGACGATCCGACAACTTGCCGAGGAACATTACTCGGTGATTTACGGCTACTCGTATCGCCTGTCCGGATCGGCTGCCGACGCCGAAGACTTGGTGCAACAGACTTTTTTAATCGCACAGCAACGGCTCGACCAAGTGCGCGAACACGCGAAGGTGGTCGGTTGGTTGTGCGCGATCGCCCGCAGTTGTTATTTGAAATCCCATCGTCGCCAGCGTCCCGTACCCGCGTCGCATCTGGAATTAAATGTTGACGAGATTCCCGATGCCAGTACGATCGAATCGCCGGTGGATCAGGAGCAACTGCAACACGCTCTCGACCAGCTTGCGGACGATTACAAGTTGGTGCTGATGATGTTTTACTTTGAGGACTTGTCTTACAAGGAAATCGCCGCGGCGTTGGAGGTGCCCATGGGTACGGTCATGAGTCGGTTGGCTCGGGCTAAAGGCCACTTGCGGCAGTTACTAACGGCCCCCGCACACTTGACACCTTGAACATGGTTGAACGCCCGAGTTATCTCATGAATTCCAAACTTCTCCTGGAAATGCTCGAAGCCTGCCGCCCCGGCCATGACGATTTGGCTCAACCGGAGTTGCAATCGCTGGCCGACGAGTTAACTCGTAACGAACGATTGCAGGCGGCCTTGGCTCGGTCCCAGCGTCACGACACGGAAATCGCGCGAGCGATGCACGATGTGACGACCCCGGCGGGTTTGCTCGATCGACTGCTCGCCACGCTCGAAGCCGAGACGGGCTTGGATGTCGATCACGCGGAGACCGACGAGGTCAACTCAGCACCGCTGGTGCTGACCAGCGAGCCCTCGCCCGCAGCCCGTGAACGGCGTCCCTGGGTGCTGGGAGGCTCGATCGCGTTGAGTCTTGCGGCTCTCAGCTTGGCGGCGGCATGGCTCATCATGGCCTTCGGGCCGCACCGGATGGAACGTTACCAGTTTCAATCCGAACCCGCCGTTGCCGAATATGCCGACCAATGGGATCGACAATTACAGGGAGCCGCTTGGCAAACGGTCAGCTTGGCTCCCACCAAGGCCTTTCCCCTGGGAACTCGCTTTGGCGACAACATCGTAGCTTGGCAGTGGGTCGCGAAGAATCAGATCGTGTGTTACGAACTTTCGGGCGAGCCCGAACGCGTGCGGTTGTATGTCATGCAGCCCCGGCAACCGGTAACGCTTGCCTCCACGCCTCCCGAAGGCTATCACTCGGCTGAAGGCTGGCATGTCGGAGCGTGGCAAGCTAACGGCCTGATCTACGTCTTGGCCGTGAAGGCTGATGGCTCGAGCAAAGATCTTTACCGGCGAGTGGTGGGCCCGGCGCTGCTCGCAGCCTGAACAAATCACCGGATCGCTATAGGTTAACGACCTCGATTCCGGGATGTGTACCGAATCACTTGTCGCGGCTCAACGTTCCCCGTCTCGCGAACCGAATCGTAGTAGATAGTCAGTCCTGCGCGTTCATCAGCAGACGCACGACCGGCTTGAGTAGCGATTCACGATCTTCCGCGAAGGGTGATGACGATGAAGCGAGTTTGGGGAATCATCTGCGGCGCGACCATGCTTGTATCCTCCGTCGCCGCAGCCCAGGAAGTCGCTCCACCG
>JBGTHH010000941.1:0-3139 GCA_041746275.1 Pirellulaceae bacterium
CGTCAGCACGGTTCAGGAAGAGGCTGGTCCGCCGCCGTTCAAAAAGAAACGCAAGCTGGAAGAGACCGAGATGGACATGACGCCGATGGTCGACGTCACGTTCTTGTTGCTCATTTTCTTCATGGTCACCGCCGCCTTTACACTGCAAAAATCGATTCAAGTCCCCAAGCCGGACCCCAACGACGAAGCGAGTGCTCAGGCCCAAGAGGACGACGAGAACAGCGACCAGGTCACGGTCAGGGTGGACGAGTTTAATACCTTTCATGTGATTACCATCGATTGGGAAGAAGAAGCTCCGAGCGAACAGGATCTGCTGCGTTTTCTGCGGCAGGCCCGCGATGGTGACAGCACGGGGAAAGTTCCCAAGACGCTGATGGTGGAGGCCAATGGCGAGTCCCTGCATGAAAAGGTCGTCGCGGCCTTGGATGCGGGTAGTGAGACCGGGTTTGAGGAAGTATTGCTGGCCACGGTGGATAGTGATTAGCACCGGCCGATCACGAACACTGAAACTGAATGACTGCCCAATGCCTGCGAGCCAGGGATCACCTGTGGGCTAAGGATCATCTGCTATGTCCGCGAAGAAGTTTGTGCAATTGCTTGAAGACGGTGGCTTGCTCGACAAGTCGATGCTCCGCGATCTGCGCCGTCAAATCACGGAAAAGAACGTGAGCGCGGCCACGATCGCCAGGGCGCTGGTGGAGAAAGGCAAGCTCACCAAATTCCAAGCCACAAAGTTGGTCGGTCAGGCCACGGCGGATCACCCCCCGGCCAACGACGACGAAAGTGGACTGCTGCTCGTCGAAGACGCGCCTCTCGAAGAGATGGAAGAGGTCGAGGAGATCGTGGGGCTGACACCGGTCGAAGATGCCGGCGCGGCGCTCACACCCGTCGGTCGCGCTAAGCCCGCGGCGTTGGAAAGTATCGAGCCATTGGACGGTGGCTTGGAGCCTCTGGATATCTTTGATGAGAGCGGAGGGAACGCGTCGCCCGATCCGTTCGCCACGCCACCCGCGCAACCTGTGATTCCGGGCAAGACCAAAGGCAAAAAGCCGCGTGAGAAGAAAGACTCGCAGGATTGGGGTGGCAAATTAATGATCGGCGGCGGTGGGCTGCTGTTGTTTCTAATCCTGGCGGGCGGCTTGCTGTATTACAACTTGACGAAGCAAGGTCCGATCGAGATGTTCGATGCGGGCGAGGAAGCGTACCGTAGCGAATCGTATTCCGACGCCATGGGCAAGTTCGAGAAATTTCTAAAAAAGTATCCCAAGGACGAAAGGAGCGATGACGCGCGCGTCCGCGTGGTGCTCTGTCGCATCCGAATCGTGCTCGGCGATCCGCAGAAAGCCTACGACACGGCCGTCGAGTTGCTACCTACTGTGCAACAGGAAGATGCCTTCGGTGCGGCGCGCGATGAGCTCGCCAGCATCTTACCGCAGATCCCCGGGGGCTTTATCAAGAAGGCGAGACAAGCCACCGACATCGATAGCAAAGAAGAATTCATCAAGAAGGCGGAGGACGCCCTGACGAATTTGGTCAACAAGCCGGAATACATTCCCTCGTCGAAGCGGCCCCAACAAGTCTTGGCTCGGATCGATGAGGACATTCTGCTGGTCAAACGCGAGGTCGCGCAAAACCGAGAACTGGCCAAAGCCATCGCTGCCATCAAGGGCCACGTTCAATCGCGGGAGACCGTCCAAGCGTATACGGTCTACAAAGAACTGCTGAACGTTTACCCGGGACTGAAGGATAATCCCGAACTATTGGCTGCCGTGTTGGAAATCACCGAGCAACAAAAGAATCTGGTGCGCACGGAAGAAGAAGTGCTGGCATCGACAAGCGAAGACATCAAATCGCTGACGGAGTTTCGCGTGGTGTTGGCGAGCCACTCCGCGAACGCAGGCAAAGGGGTGCCGCGACTCAAGGGACAGTTTGTGGCGGTGCTGGCCGCCGGCGCGGTGTATGGACTCGACGCCGAGAATGGAAATGTGGTGTGGCGGCGGTTTGTCGGCCACGTGACACAGCATCATCCGTTGCCCGTTTCGAAACAACCGGGTGCGGATTTCCTCGTCATCGACGCGCAGCGTAATGAACTGATGCGGGTCAAGGCCGCGACCGGGGAACTGGTGTGGCGCAGCGCCATTGGCGAGCCCTTTGCATCACCTAGCCTCGCGGGCAATCAGGTCTTCGTGTCGACACGCTCCGGCAAGGTCTTACAACTTGACGCGGCCAGTGGTCAAAGTACTCGTCGCGTCGTTCTGCCTCAACCGATTGAGGTGGCGGGTGGCGTCAGCGCGATTCATCCCTATCTGTTGCAGCCCGGCGACCATTCCAACGTCTATGCCATTTCGAGCCAGACCTTGGCCTGTGAGGAAGTCGCGTACTTCGGCCATAAGGCAGGGACGATTGCCGTCGAGCCTTTGGTGGTTCAGGATCATGTCCTGATCGCCGAGAACGCCGGTCGCGACTATTGTCTCCTACACGTTCTCAAAATCACGCCCGGTGGCGATGGCCCGTTGTTACGACGCCCTCAAACCCCCATTCGGTTAACGGGCAATGTGGTCGTGCCCATGACGTTGCAGGGATACCAACCGGTTGTCGTCACCGATTTGGGTGAAGTCAACGTGTTTCGAGTCGACTTCAACACCACCGCCGACAGTGTGTCCGCCGCCACGGCTCCCCTGCCAGCCGCGCGGCAAAAGCCGTTGGTCAGCTATCCCGTGATCGAGGGCACGACGTTGATTCTGGCGGACGACAAATTGGTGAAATACCAATTGCAGGTCAACATGAAGAAGATCGTCCAGCAAGCCGTCACGAACAGCGCCGAGACGTTCATCGCGCCGCCGCAACTGTTTGGAGACATCTTGATCGCCACGCGACGTAAGTCAGGCTCGTCAGGTGCCACGGTCGCCGCGCTGCAAGTCGATAACTTTCGCAGGCCGGAATGGGAGACGAATCTCGGTGTTCCCGTAGCGCGAGCTAACGTCGCGGGAAACAAACTGGAGGTGATCTCGGCAGCCGGCGCTCTGTTCGAAGTCGATGCCAAGGTTCTCTCG
The DNA here is from genome assembly GCA_041746275.1 of Pirellulaceae bacterium. Taxonomy (GTDB): domain Bacteria; phylum Planctomycetota; class Planctomycetia; order Pirellulales; family Pirellulaceae. The sequence goes on from JBGTHH010000941.1 coordinate 3,054, forward strand.
GCGGGCATCTCCACTGAACCGGTTGTCACCGCGACGCTGACAGAAACAACGTTGAACTTTACCTCACAAGTCGAGTTCCCCAACGG
>JBGTHH010000942.1:0-4904 GCA_041746275.1 Pirellulaceae bacterium
TGGTTTCGCAAGTCACACGATCATTTACCGAACTGTACCGCCGAGAATCCAGTTGCTGGAAGAGCTGGATTGGTCGGAACGCAAAATATTCGCAACAACAAGTCTCGCGTCGGAGGGCTCGATCACATCGTAGCAAGTGGGACGATCGTTGAAGCGGTGGATAATCAACCGTGGTCTGGAGAAGCCAATGTTCACGTATCGATAGCCAACTGGGTCAAGCACCAACCAGAAGGCAGGCGGTTGACGTCTCGCGAGAGAGTTGTCATTCGCGAGCAACTATTGATCCCGGAATCTAAGCGATTCTGGTTCAAAGTGGACGCAGAGCCAGGGAAGAAAAAGATTCGCAAAAGGGGAAGTGGGCCAGCATCAAAAGAGTATGAACTCGCGTATCGAGACTCTCGTCACATCAATGCTGCACTCTCTGACTACACTGATGTAACTGACGCGAAGGCAATGCGATGCAACCAGAATCCGCAACGGTACTTCACCGGCCAAATGATTGGACACGACAAGTTGCTTTTGGACACAGAAGAACTGCGAATTCTCACGGGGAAGTCAGCAAATACATGCGAGGTCACCTTCCCTTACCTTAACGGGCGTGAATTCCTTACCGGTTCAGGACGGATCACGAGATTCGTGATCGACTTTGGACAGAAAGACCAATTGGAAGCTGCTGCCTATAGCGATGCATTCGAATGGGTGCAAACTTACGTCCTTCCTGATCGCCAGCGGAAAGCCCAAGAGGGGAAAGGCGGCGATGGCAAAGTACGCCCACATCACAAGCAATTCCTTTCGAGATGGTGGCAACTATCGTTTCCACGGCAAGAGTTGATTTCGCAGATTGAGAAACTTTCACGTTACATAGTCTGCTCACGAGTGACCAAACGTCCTATTTTCGTGTTTGTTTCTCCTCAGATTCGTCCAGGAGACGCTTTGTCTTGCTTTACGTTCGACGACGACTACGCCTTTGGGATTTTGCACTCGCAACTGCACTGGGCGTGGTTTGTTCAGAAGTCGTCAAACTTGAAGGGTGACTTTCGCTACGGAGAAGAGGTTTTCGATACTTTCCCTTGGCCCCAATCGCCGACAGTCGACCAGATCAACGCGGTAGCCGTCGCCGGTCGCGAAGTTCGCCGCGTTCGTGACGGTGCCTTAACGAAGATCAAGGGCGGCTTACGGGCCGTTTATCGTACACTTGATTTACCCGGCAAGAACCCGCTCAAAGACGCTCATGCCGCTCTTGATAAAGCCGTGCTCGATGCCTACGGTTTCTCTGCCAAGAAAGACTTGCTGGCACAACTTTTGGAATTGAACCTAACCGTGGCAAAGCGAATCGACGACAAGGAAGACGTGACCGCTCCTGGATTGCCACCGTCCTACCCAAATCCTCGCGACCTTATTACCGAGGATTGCATAAGGCCGTCGTAATCAGGCCAGCCCTGCGATTTATGTGCAGGCAGAGGCTGATCGTCCGCGCACTACCGGATTAGGAATCTACCCGTATCGCCGACGAGTTGACGAATGGGCACCACCGGTCTTTAATGCTACTGGATTGTCCCCGGACGAGACGCGCCGTACCCGGTCAGGAAAAGACGACGCACCTGTGGTTTCCAACCTAGGGAGCAGCGTCATGAATCCGTGGCTGTATTTGATTGCGGCTGGTTTGCTGGAAGTCGTGTGGGCCTTGGGGCTCAAATATACCGAGGGATTTACCCGATTGTGGGCCAGCACGGGAACGCTGCTGGCGATTGCTTCCAGCATGTTTCTGCTGTCGTTGGCGGCTCGCGACATTCCGATCGGCACTGCCTATCCCGCTTGGGTCGGCATTGGTGTGGTCGGCGCGGCACTCTGCGGGTTGCTCTTTTTCGGGGAAGTCTGGTCAGCGCGTCGGCTGTTCTTTTTGACACTGCTGATCGTGGCCATCATGGGATTGAAGTCGACCTCCGCAGCCACTCCCTGAGAAGTCGACAGTGTTTGATGGTTCTATACCCAAACCCAATCACTCGCCGGGCGGTGTAGGTGCATTCAGGTACGCCAGCCGCCGTTCGACACCATCGGCATTCTGACGACTTAATTTCGGCAAGTCGTGCCAAGTGACGGCAAAGTCGTAGCCGGGCTGTCCGTCGCGGAGCAGGACGACGGTGTTCAAAATCAACGTGGCCTCCGTCGCGGAGGTCGTCTCGGACAAACAACGCAGAATCTCAGGTCGCGGGTCGGCGGCTCCCACCAACCCCAGGAACTCGGCGGCGCGCACGCGCACCAAGCGTTCGGGATCGCTGGCTGCCAAAGCCTCGATCGTCTCGACCATCGCCAACGCCGCGGAACCATGACTGCTGCAAGCGATCAATCCCCAATAACGCTGCCACCGATCTTCGGCCGCCAATGCCTGCGCGATGCGCGTCCGAGCCTCGTCGAAGGGGAGCAGGCTGAGGTTCGCGATGTCGACCAAACGCGCGATCTCCTCGCGATGCGATTGTCCAAAGGCGACGGGATGATCAAATGCCGCTTCAACCAAATGGCTTTCGGGATAGAAACTGAGATCGGGCAGACTTTTCACGTGCTTCGTCAACCTCGACCGCAAGTCGGACAGAATCGTGGCGTAGGCGGGATCGGTCGCTAGGTTGTGAATTTCGTGCGGATCGGACTCCACGTCAAACAACGCCTCCGCCGTCCGTCGCTCGAAGAATTGACTCTGCGTCGGATTCAACTCGCCAGCTCGGTAAAGATCACGCCACTCCCGATACGCCAGCATGTTGTAGCGATAGTTGTTGTGTAAGGCGTCGACATTGAATGGCTGATAGCTGCGCAGGTACTTGAACTTCCCTTTGCGCAACGAGCGAACCAGATCGTACTTCTCGTCGAAGCGATCGGCATAACCCCAGGTTTCGTCGCGCTGGTTGACTTCCGTCATGGCGACCCCCGCACCGAGAAAGGGACGTCCGTCGAGTGCATCGCTGACCGGTACGCCGGCGAGATGCAGCAGGGTGGGGCCGAAATCGATGAAGCTAACGAAGCCCGCGACTCGCGAACCCCGAGGGGCGTCGACCAGATGCCGCCACTTATCCGGAATGCGCACCACCAGCGGAACGTGCAAGCCACTTTCGTAGATGTAACCTTTGCCGCGCGGCAAGACTCCGCCATGATCGCCGAAGTAGAACACGAACGTGTCCTCCAACAATCCATCCGTGCGCAGTTGATCGATCACCGCGCCCACCTGTCGATCCATGTCACGAATGCGATCGTGATACCTCGCGTAGGTATAGCGAAACGTGGGAGTCGCCGGGTGATAGGGGGCGACGAAGACCGACTGCGGATCGGTTTGAGTCCGTTGGGTCCGCATCATGTCGGCGGTGAAGTGCAATGAGCTCTCGTGCGAAACGGGAAAGCTCTGTTGGTGGAAGAAGGGTTGGCCCGCAGCCCGACCGCGCCATGAGGCCTCCCTGGACGACTCGTCCCACAAACCCGCGCTCTCCACCGCGTTGTAGTCCTTCTTCACGTTGTTCGTCGTGTAGTAACCGGCGGCGCGTAAGTCGGCCGGGAACATCCGCACCTGATCGGGCAACGGAACGGCCACCGATCGACGATGGAACTGAGTGCCGATCCGGGGAGCATAACAACCCGTGATCAAAGTTGTTCGAGCGACGCTGCACACGGGACTGTTCGAGAACGCATGATCGAACACCAGTCCTTCCCGGGCCAATTCAGCGATCCGCGGTGTTTCGACACCATGTGCGTCGAACAGTTGAAGGTAGTGCTTCGAGTTGTCTTCCGAGATGAGCCAGACAAAGTTCGGTCGCTCCGCCGCCGCGAGCACGCCGGCGCACAGCCACGCGAGTAAACCCATGCACGACAGGCGAACGACCAACATGGCAAGTCTAACCTCGACGGATATCGGAGCCCTTGAAGTGAATCTGAATGCGCCAGATGAACTTCACACGCGAATGGATCAGTCCCGTTTGCAGATCGATCCGTTCGGGAACTTCGCGGATATGTTTGTCGACGACGGCATGATAGCCGCGTTCGGAGAAAATATCGATCAGCATCGAGATCGCCAATGGATCCTCAAACAACGTATCTTCCGAGTTCACGTGGGAACGTCCCGAAAGTGCATGCCGGGTGATGATGGGCATGAACTTCGTTTTAATGATCTCGACCGTCCGCGTGAATAGTTCGGTATGTTCGAGTTCGTAGCTATCCAGGCGTCGCACCAACTCCTGCCGGGCGTGCAGGGTGATCTCTTCGGCCAAAGGGATCGGACGCAAGCGATCGAAGGTGCGTAGTTCCAGTTCGAGTGAACTTTGATACTGCAACTCCTTTAGAATGTTTTTCTCGACTTCGCGAATCGGACCTTCGGCGTTGATGAAGTGATAGTGATAGAGTTCCTTCAGCGAGTTCAACGCATCCCACGTCTTTTCCTTAAAGACCCGGTAGCGGCGCCGCGCCGTATCCTCGGTTAGGTCGGTCGTGCGTTGATCGACCATCACGCCGACTCCGGTTTCGGCGACCTCTTGATTGTGCGCGGCGATCTCTTTGCCGCGTTTGATCTGGCGTTCGATGCTGGTGTGCTCGCTGATAAACAACACCATCGCGTGGATCGTCGGACGGCGGAAGTTGATCGCCAGATGGGTGCTGGCGAACTCGTTGTGCAACTGATTGATCTTGTCGACCAGCAGCTTGAGGCACTCCACTTGAACGCGAGTGCGCGGAAAGCCGTCCAACACCGCTCCGTCACGAAATACCGGGTCCAACAACTTGCGAAGTAAAATGCCGACGACCTCCTTGTCGCCGACCATACCGCCATATTCTTTGATGCGTTCCGCCTCGGGGGTCGTCAACAAATCGCTAACAACAATCGGCGGGCAGGTGAAGCCCCGAGCCGCCATGATGAATTTAGTATGCGTCCC
>JBGTHH010000943.1:0-2926 GCA_041746275.1 Pirellulaceae bacterium
ATGGGTTCCCCGCTTGGGTTGAGCGTCAGGTCCTCGCCTCGCCCCACGGCATTCAGCGTCGCCGGGCTGTCCAGATTTGTCACTTCGATCGTCGGGAGAAAGTTCGCACCATCCTCGAACAACTCGCGTTGCGTCTTGCAATGCGGGCACCAAGCCGCACTGTAAAAACGCGTTCCCGATGCCGCCAGGGCTTGGGCGAAGGCCACCAGATCGAGCGACGCCTCGCCCTCGGCCACCAACGACCCTTCTCCCTCCGCAACGAGGACGCTTGAACTGCTCATGGTGTCGTATTCGCCATGTAGCTCAATGAGCGGAGGATTATATAGCGCTGACGAAAGGTCGGCGGCCAGCAGTAACCGCGACTCCATCACCTCGAACCGTCGCACAGCCCGTGGACGCTTTTGTTGACGGCGCTGGAAAATACGCTGCATCGTCTGGCGAAGAGAATGGCGATCTCGTGCAATCATCGGTGCCTCGGTTCCCCGTTAAAAATGCGATTCCACTACAAGTTCCAGAATACGGATGTCTGACGCGTCTGTCAGCAAATTGGCCGACTTTCTTGGTGCCTCGTGGCTTACCCAACATGCCTAATCGATTTCATCCAACCAAGCCAACCTGGAGGATCGCCCCCGTCGTTCGAGCTAGTAGCCTGACTTGGCTGATTTGGCGATGAGTCAATGATGACGGATCTCCCCCCTCGCTTTGCGACGCAGGAACCTCGCTACTAGTTCCCCACCGACTCGTTCAAATTCCTCTGGTTACGGAGATAGCAAACGGAGGGCCAATCCCTTGGGGGCTGCGAGACGTGGGAGTTTTCGATATTTTGCCCCGTGTTGACGTTTGCTTCCGACCACGTAAGCTGGCTTTTTGCAACATTTTGGAAGGTGGACTGGCCGTGACGAAAGACCCCTTCGAGTTCATCGCCGGCTGGCTGGAGCAATCCCAACGGATCGTCGCCTTCACGGGTGCGGGGATTAGTACGGAAAGCGGCATTCCCGACTTTCGCTCGCCCACGGGAGTCTGGGCCACGAATCAGCCCGTGTATTTTGACGACTTTTTGAGCAGCCCCGCCGCGCGGCATGAATATTGGCGACAGAAAGCCATCGCACATCAGGACTTCGCCGCTGCCCAACCGAATGACGGACATGCCGTCCTGGCGCGATGGGAGCGGCTCGGCAATCTCCAAGCCGTCATCACACAGAACATCGACGGTTTGCATCAAGCCGCCGGGAGTCAGCACGTTCTGGAACTCCATGGAACCGCTCGCGAAGTGGCTTGTCTGGACTGTGGCATCCGTTACGAAGCGGACGGGATGGTCCAACGGTTTCTAGCCGAGGGAAAGCCGCCGGACTGTGTTGCTTGCGGCGGTCTGTTAAAACACGCCACGATTTCGTTTGGTCAGTCCTTGTCCCAAGAGGTACTCGAAGCCTCCCTGCGATTGGCCCAACAAGCGGATCTCTTTTTCGCGATCGGTTCGTCGCTGGTCGTCCAGCCGGCCGCCGGTCTCCCGCAACTCGCTCGGCAGTCGGGAGCGCGGCTCGTGATCATCAATCGCGAGCCCACCGTCCAAGACAGCTCGGCGGACGCGGTCGTCCGCACATCGATTGGCGAGGCATTGTCGGAGCTGGACGCACGTTGGGAGGCTTCGCGGCAGGCGTGTGCCGAGGTATCGTTAAGTCGCGTCGAGAATCACAATCAGCCTCCGAACAAGGTGCCGCTCGATGAACCATAACGCCCCGCACACGATCGTGGACTTATTTGCCAGTCGTATCGAACAGAGCGCCGCCGAAACGGCCCTGTGGGTCAAGCAGGGCGAGTGGATCTCGCGTACGTGGCAGCAGGTCGCCGAAGATGTCTTCCGCGTCGCGGCTTGGATGCGGGATTTGGGCATCGCTCCTGGAGATCGCGTGGCACAGCTCTCCGAGAACCGCTACGAATGGATCGTGACGGACTTCGCCATTCACCTCGCACAGGCCGTGCATGTCCCGATCCACGCACCGCTGACTGGTGAGCAGGCCGCGTTTCAGATCCGCGATAGTGAAGCACGCTTGGTGTTGCTATCGACTGCCGAGCAAGCTCGCAAACTCGTGGAGTTGAGTGAAACGCTGCCGCCCGATCTGCACTGCTATGCTTATGAGCCATGTGATTTCACGATCGGCCATCGACCGCTACGACATCTCTGGTCGGAGTTGGGTGAGTACTCGCAAGCTCACGCGCACGAGTTGCTGGCATCCGCGTGCGACCAGTCGCCGGGCGAGACCTTGGCCACCATCTTGTACACGTCGGGGACCACGGGCGAGCCCAAAGGCGTGATGCTCAGTCACCGTAATCTCGTCACCAATACGCAGGCCGCCATCGAACCCTTCGATCAAGGCCCCACCGACCTGCGTTTGTCGTTTCTACCGTTGAGCCACATCTTCGCGCGCACCTGCGATCTCTACACCTGGCTGGGTTCCGGTTCGAAACTGGCGCTGGCCGAATCGCGCGACACCGTGTTGGCGGACTGTGCCACGTTTCATCCCACGCTGCTTAACGGCGTGCCGTATTTCTATGACAAGGTGACGCGCGTCTTGACCGAGCACGGAAGTGCCGACGAACCGGAAGTTTTGCGAGAACTGCTCGGTGGCCAGATCCGAATGTGCTGTTCGGGGGGAGCGGCACTGCCCGATCATGTATTCGACTTCTTCAATAGTCGAGGTGTGCCGCTGCTGCAAGGTTACGGCCTGACCGAGTCGTCGCCCGTCATCACGCTATCCTCGCCCCAGGCCGTCAAACGCGGCGCGGTCGGTCGCGCGATTCCCCATGTCGAGGTGCGCATCGCCGACGATGGCGAGATCCTCACGCGTGGGCCGCATGTCATGCTGGGTTACTTCAAGAATCCCACGGCGACCGGCGAAGTGATTCGCGACGGCTGGCTGTACACCGG
>JBGTHH010000944.1:0-15353 GCA_041746275.1 Pirellulaceae bacterium
CTCGATGCCGCGAAGCAGATCATGGCGCGGGCAATCGATACCAGCGGGCCGGGGATCCCGACGACCCGGATCGAGACTCGTCGATTCCGTTCGCCCGCCGATCCTGCTGTGTCCGCCCGCGATCTTTCGTTGGAGTCACCAGGAACGGTTCAGGCCGAGTTCGAAGCCAAAGAGGCCGGACGCTACCGAGTGACCGTCGAATATCGCGTCACGGGCTCGGATGAAGCGACCTCACACACCGCGACATTAAACCTCCAGGCCAACGACAAACTACTCGCTCAGCAGGAGCTTGGTTGGGACAATCGCAAGGTCATTCGGTTGACTGGCGAGTCGGAGTTGATCGCCGGTCGCAATACTTTGTCATTACAGGTGATCCCCCGCGATCCGCCGCAAGAAGGTGAGGACGCCTTACGATTGGCGACGCAGAGCGTGGAGTTGCTAGGACCACTCGATCGTCGAGCGGACGGGGAGTCGCCGCAGTATCGCCGGATCTTCTTCGAGGGAAAGCCACCTGCGGACGAAGAGGCTCGGCAAGCTTATGCCACACGCATCATCGAGCATTTTGCCGAACGTGCCTTTCGTCGTCCGGTGGCTTCTGAAACGCGCGACCGACTGGTGGCGCTGGCGCGAACCGTCGAGAAGCAACCGGACATGAATTTCGAGGAGGGCATCGCCCATGCCTTGACGGCGATGCTGGTGTCACCGCGATTTCTCTTTCGCGCGGAGACTCAGCCCCAACCCGATGATCCCAAACGGGCGGTGGAAATTGACGAGTTCGCCTTGGCTTCGCGTTTGTCTTACTTCCTCTGGAGTTCGCTTCCCGATGAGGCCTTGTGGGATCTCGCGCGGCAAAATCGGCTGCGCGCCGAATTGGAGCCGCAAGTCACACGGATGTTGGCCGATCCTAAGGCGGATCGCTTCCTGCAGAGTTTTGTCGGGCAGTGGCTGCGTACGCGGGATGTTGAAACACTGCCGATTGACGCTCGACGCGTCTTGCGATTGCGCACTACCGAAGAGGCCGCACGACTCTTCAATCGGCGCTTGCGTCAATCCATGCGAGAGGAAACGGAACTACTCTTCTCACACATGGTGCGGACCAATGGAAGCGCGCTCGACTTGTTGACGGCCGGCTATACGTTTTTGAACGAGCCGTTGGCAAAGTTCTATGGCATTGAAGGCGTTCGAGGAAACGATATGCGTCGGGTCGATGTGCCTGCGGACAGTCATCGTGGCGGGCTGCTGACCCACGCCAGTTTTCTGGTCGTGACATCGAACCCCACGCGTACGTCGCCCGTTAAGCGGGGTTTATTCATTCTGGAGAACCTGTTGGGGACTCCGTCACCACCACCGCCTCCGGACGTGCCAGAACTCGAAGTGGGGGGCCGAGGAAGGCGCGACGGCCTCACGATGCGAGAATTACTGGCGGTCCATCGCGAGCAGCCTCTTTGTGCCTCGTGCCATGATCGTATGGATCCGTTGGGATTAGCCTTCGAGAACTATAACGCGTTGGGCATGTGGCGCGACGAAGAACGCGGCCAACCCATTGATGCGAGTGGAAAACTGCTCACGGGGGAAGCTTTCGCTCATGTGGGGGAATTGGCTCACGTGCTGGCGGCAAGCCGCCGAACCCAGTTTTATCGCTGCCTGACCGAAAAAATGTTGACCTATGCCATAGGACGCGGAGTTGAATACTACGACGCCCCGGCCATCGATCAGATCGTCGCGAAACTCGACGGCGACAACGGACGACTTCAAACACTCCTTATGGGAATCATCGAAAGTGTCCCGTTCCAGCAACGTCGTGGCGACGGGGAACGGATCGACTGAGTTCGCGTCGTTAATGCGGATTCAGGTGGGACCAATCACAGGCACCTGATCAGGAGAAATCTCAATGCCCCTTTCCAATTCGATATCACGCCGTCGCTTCCTGCAAAGCACGGGCGTAGCCGTTTCCCTCCCCATGTTCGAGTCGCTCGTCGCCCAGGTATCGCCGGCGGCGGAAGTCTCGGCGTTGGCCACGACGAAGACCGGCCTGCCGCTGCGCATGGCCTTCCTCTCAATCCCCAATGGCGTGAATGTGGGAAATTGGACACCGAATGGGGTCGGCAGCGACTATCAATTGAATCAGACGATGGAGCCGCTGGCGCATCTCAAGCCGCACTTCCAAGTCCTGAGTGGCCTGGAGCACAAGAACGGCACGGCCGGTGCCGATGGAGCCGGTGACCACGCGCGGGCCAATGCGACGATCCTGACCGGTGCCCGGCCTCGCAAGACGGCGGGCGCGGATATACGCGTCGGCGTCTCCGTGGATCAAGTCGCCGCCGAGCACGTTCGCGAACAGACTCGTTTGCCCTCCCTCGAGCTGTCGTGCGACGGCGTACGGACCTCCGGGGCCTGCGACTCGGGCTACTCGTGCGCGTATCAGTTCAACGTCTCCTGGCGATCGGAGACGACGCCGATGACCCCCGAATCGAATCCGCGATTGGTGTTCGAGCGTCTCTTTGGCAAAGGGGAACCCGCCCAGCGGCAGCAGAACTTTCAATTGCGTCAACAACGGCAGAGTTCCATCCTGGATTTCGTCCGTGACGATGCGCAAGGTTTATATCGCGAGCTAGGTCGTAACGACCAAAACAAGCTCGACGAGTATCTCACCGGTGTCCGTGAAATCGAAAGACAGATCGAAAAGGCGGAACGGTTTGGGACTTTGCCTCAACCCGATGTCTCGACGCCGTCCGGTGTTCCCGAGGCGTATCAGGATCATATTCGTTTGATGTTTGACATGTTGCTGTTGGCCTTTCAAACCGATTCGACGCGTGTGGCCACCTTCATGTTGGCGCATGACGGCAGCAATCGCAGTTTCAAGGAGATCGGCATCAGCGATGGTCATCACTCGATTTCGCATCATCAAGATGAGCCGGAAAAACTGGATAAGATCGGCCGCATCGATCGCTTTTACACGGAACAACTGGCGTATTTCCTCGAGCGGTTAAACACGACGCAGGATGCCGACGGCAGTAGCCTGTTGCATAACTCGATGGTGGTCTATGCCAGTGGTCTGTCGGACGGAAATCGACATCGCCACGATAACTTGCCGGTGATTCTGGCGGGGCATGGCGGTGGCACGCTCACTCCTGGACGGCACGTGGCAGTCGAGGGCAAAATGCCCATGACCAATTTGTATGTCTCGATGCTCGATCGGATGGGCGTGCGCGTGGATGGTTTCGGAGATTCCGATGGCCGCATGACGGGAATCTGAGCAGCCCGTTCGTCACCAGGGAAGATGGATTTACAACCGATCGAGGGCGTCGATCCACCGCGTCGCGTGAGACAATTCCTCTTCGCTCAGTTCACGTGATTCGTCCAGCTTCAGTTCCGTTACGGGATACTTCATTGTGCGCAACGTGGCGATGGTTTCTTCGACCGCTTTCGCGATCCGCGTCTGGGGAGAGGTCGTTGTGAGGACGGCTAAAGGGTAGACAGGATCATTATCGGGGATACGTACGCGAGACGGGATGGTGGCGTCGATCGCAAGCACGCCGCGCACCAACTCGCGTTGGCGAAAGGCGAACAAATAGGACAACGCGCCGCCCGCTTCCTGACCGTAGGACACCACCCGCGACTTGTCGACTCGGTAGTTTCCCAGCACATGATCGAGCGACTTCTTGATGAACTCCAATTCAGTCACCGTCCAACGCTCGTTATCCAGCGGCTGCGGCACCAGCAGGATCAAATCCTGGGTCACGCAGAGGTTTCGCCAACGAGCGAGCAATTGGTCGCGGTCGAAATCACCTGGCTTACGCAGGTAAACGACCACACCAAAGTCGATATCGGGCCGATCACTGGGCGGGATGAACGCCAGACATTCATTGGGTTCCTCGGGAATCTTGATGTCGACGAAACCCGCCTGCGCGACCGGTTCCTCCAAGGCTTCGCGTTCACGTGCCGGAGGCAACTCTTGGGGAATTGCCTCAGGAAGCGTTCCCAAGTTAACCGATACCTCATGTTCGGTTTCCGCGTGCTCGTAGACAACCGAGACTTTTTGACGGGGCTCGAAGTTTGCCAACTGCAACCGCAAGCTGAGTGCATCCACGACCGGTTGCTCGTTGATACGCAAGAGCTTGGCTCCCAGCGGTATCCCCGACTCGGTCGCGCCACTGCCGGGGAAAACGTAGCGTACAACAACTCCTTCGCGGTCTCGTCGCGGAAGTATCCCCAACGCCGGATGTTCGAATGGCAATAGCTTGTCGGTCAGCTTCACCTTGGCGGCGATCCGTTCGTCACCTCGCTTGGCGATGATGCTCACCATCTCGCCGGCGTAGTGCGTTCCCAACGCATGTTTGAGTTGAGCTTGTCGAGCGATGGGCAGGCCATCGACTTCCACGATCACGTCACCAGCCCGAAGACCTGCCTCGAAGGCCGGCGACTTGAATTGGCTTGCGGCGATTTCGGCGGGATTGGTGTAGATGCTGCCACCCTTCAACGTGATCCCGAGCAACCCGGGATGCACGTCCTCGCCCTGCTGCATGGTAGCGAGGTTACGTTGAATGTCCTCTAAGGGGATCGCGAACCCAATGCCAGAATCGTACCACTCCGCGCCCGCCACTTCGGACTGCTCGTCCGGTGACATCGGCACGAGCACGCCGAACACTCGTCCTTGAATATCCACTAACGGACCACCGTAGTTGCTCGGAGAAATCTTCGCATCGCATTGAATCGCTCGACCCCAAATGCGATCCTTGGCACTGATGATTCCCACCGACATATTCGGCTGTTGCGCATCCAGGGCTCGTCCAACCGCAATCGCCCACTGCCCGACCTGCACTTGGTCGACGGCAACCGCCTCGGGTACGGGTAGTTCGCCATCCGCGCTAACTTTCAACAGCACCAACATGCGGCTATGGTCACGAGCCACAATCTCGGCGGGCGTGCGTTTTCCGTTTGGCAGAGTCACCAGGATGGAACTGGGCTGTCGGAGGAAATTGAACGCGCTGGAGATGATATAGCCTTCCTTCGCAACGATCAGTCCCGTCGTCGGTCCATCACCCAACAGCACCTCGCCCACGCGTTCCACGCCGCCGACCGTTTCGATGCGCACCACGGCGGGGGCCACTCGAGTTACGGCGGCGATCATGGCTTGCTCTTCGAATGCGGCTACGTCATCCGCCGAGAGTGCGGCGGTGGTCATTAACCCACCAATCAAACCAGTGGTCATGGCAAGTAGCAGGACGGAGCTTTTCATGTTGGAGCCTTAGGGCCTGTCCGAAAAGGGGTCTGACCCTTTGGAGGCGAGTCGATTTCAGTGGGTTTTTGGCCTCGCCGGAGAGGGTCAGACCCCTTTTCCGACAGGCTCTTAATCGGCGAACAGGGAGACTTCGATGAGCTGTTGTTGGCGTTGAATCACCAAGCGAACTTCGTCGATGCGGTCGATGTACTGCAGCTCATCCGTCAACGTCTTGGACGAATTGATGATGCGATCGTTGATGAACAAAACGAGGTCATCGGGTTGTAGTTGAGCCTGCGCGGCTGGCGACCCCGGCAACAAGCGATCGATATACGGTGGGGTCTTGGCAACCACATTCGGGACCAGCACAATTCCCAGCGCTGCTAGGGTAACGGCTTCGACCGGACGACGCCGATCGGGCTCGCGACTTAGCGGTCGCGAATTACCGGCGAGAATCTCGGAAACCGACGTTCGGACTTCAGTCACCGGGATGGCGTAGTTCAGCCACGTATTGTCCAACGAGTTGCGTAACTCCTTGCCCAGCACTCCCGCTAATTGGCCTCGGCGATCAGTCAAGGCTCCACCGGCGGCACCAGGATTGTTCGTCATGGCATCGAGCAAATACGCCGTGCCTTGATACGTAGTGGCATAGGCACCACGCCGCGCTGAAAGCTTAGTGCTCGCCGCTACACAACCGTGCAAGACACTGACGGGCTCACTCCCGGCCGCGACCGAGAAGACGTTGCTGAAGGCCAGGACGCGTGCCCCTGTGGAGATCTCGACCGCATCGTCGAGTTGAAAGTACGGCAACTCTTGAGCGTCGATCTTGAGAACCGCGATTTCGATGCGGGGATCGGCACCCAAGACTTCCGCTTTGAACCTGCGCCCGTCGTCGAGCACCACTGTCACAAAGTCGGTGTCCAGAACGTAACTCCACACGGTCAAGACATGTCCCTCCGCGGAAATCAAGAAGCCACTTTGATACGGCTCCAGTCCGCGAAATCCTCCCGCACCATATACCTTGACCATCTTGGGCTGCACCGAGTCGATCGTCGAAGCAAACGACTGTGCGGCGTGCGCGTCACGCTGCGGGACGCCGATGACGAGGAGTCCTATGACCAGCAACCCCCAGGCCGTACGTATCACTCGCTCTTGCCGCATGGGATCTAAGTCTCCGATTTTTCGGCCAGGGGAAGCTGAACTTCGCGGAGGATCAGATCCAGAAAGACCTGATTGCCGTGGCGGATCAGCCAGCGATGGGGAACTTTCATTCCCGACACATCACGATAATCGCTCAGATGGATTTCGCAGGGATCATCGCCTGGATCGGGAGTCATTTCGACCGCGACAAGCAAACTAGTGGCGGGATCGAAATAGAACGTGGCCTCGACCACATCGAAAGTGCCGACGAGAACGTCGAACAACCCTTCGTGATCGAGCAACGGCGCTTTCCCGAGATAGTAGACATCGCCAAACCCAGTCGGTCCCTCGACCAACAATCGTCGCCAGAGATGCATGGTGGCCAGCAAACCGCCGCTCCCCGGCGGATCGAGTTGCTCCGCCAAGTCCTGGTCGCTACGGAGCATGATCTCGTCGGCTCCACTCTTGATTTTGGAAGTTGATTCCCCCAACGTCACACTCACTTGTCCCTCGCCCGACAAGTGCCAGTCGCCACGCAGGACCGCGAAGTCTCCCGCAGCGTCGTGCCAAGCGTTCCACACGCGCGTCCGATGTAGTTCATTGAAATAGTAGTTGGCAAACCCCGATCGCTCCTGAATGTAACGGGCGAACTCCTCCGGCACGGGCGTTTGAGCGCCATGGGGCGCGGTGGGAAGTTTCTCGGGGCGAGGTGCCTTCTCTTCGTCGGGCGCGGGATTCTTGGGCGGAGATTCCTCAGGCGGACGCTGTTGAATCTTGGCCAGCAACTCTTCCTCGGAATGGACACCCGCGAGCCGCACCTGGACATCGTAACGAACTCCATCGCGGCGATAGCTCAAGGGGACACGCCAACCTTTTGGATAAATCCCCAACACGTTCTTAAAGGCATTGGAGGAAGAGATCGCGCGGCCGCCAAACGCCACGATCTCGTCGCCGTAACGCAACCCGCGTCGATAGGCATCGGACGAAGACAGAATATTTGAGACCAAGACGCGTCCCGCTTCGTCATCGCTCACCGTGGCTCCCAACGTGGCATGATCGACGATCCGGCCACTGTGCAGATGTCCGAGGAAGTGGCGGACTTGGTTGATCGAGATGGCGTAACCGAGCCCAACGTTCACTCGCCCGCGTTTCTCGAAGGAACCGCGTCCGTTGATGCCAATCAATTGTCCCGCCGCATTAAATAACGGACCGCCGGAATTACCCGGATTGATCGCGGCGTCGGTTTGAATGCAGTCGGTATACTCAAGCAACGTGCCTGCGGGGAATTGATAGCGATGTACGCCGGAAACGATGCCGTACGAGACCGAGGGCTGGAAATTGGTGGCCAACAGAAACGGATTACCCACGGCGAAACACCAGTCACCGACTCGCACGTCGTCGCTATCGGCCATCTCCGCTACAGGAAAGTCATCCCGTCCGAAGAGTTTGATCAACGCCACATCACCCGTGGGATCGATGTTCACCAGCACGGCGTCATACAACCGACCGTCGACCATCCCGCACTGCATATACTCGCCAACCGGTTGCACCACGTGGTAATTGGTCACGGCATAACCGTCAGGAGAAATGACCACGCCCGATCCACCTCCGTTGCCATCGGCGGAAAAGATCGCCACGGCCGACTGAACGGCCTTATCGATCGCTTGAATCCGTTCCTGCTCGGCCTGCACAACCACCTTCAGAATCGGTGCATCGGAAGCGACCGGTTCGTCCCCTCTGGCTGCCGCCCAAGAAGTGCAGCCCCACACGCACAGCCCCAACATGAGAACGACCTTGTTCATTTCAGCAGCCTCGCGTCACACAGATTCAAATAGTCACCGTAGCTCACGTTGTCATCACCAAAGTCGACCACGATTTCCAGACGACGAACGCCCTTCACTTCCAGATCAAGGCGTGCCTGGTGGGCTCCCTCGATCCCTTCCGAGAATAGCTCTTTGCCATCCCCGAGGACAATCAATCGAACATTTCCGGTACCGCGGAAGCGTTCGTCGAGACCCGCCACGGCGACGAAACGTTGAAAGTCGCGGGTCAGACGATAACTCAAACGCGTACGACTGCGGAGGGCCAAACCTTTCTCGTAGACCTGCGAATCGAACTGCAAACTCCCGCCATCGAAGGCCTGGTCGATCCGCGGACGATACCACTGCGACACGATCTTCGGTGTCACTGCGGTTTGAATGAGCGGGCTCCAGTCGATGGCTTCTGGCTCGAGATCGCTGAGGAATACCAAGTTGCCAATCGAAAAATCGAGCTTGGTCAAATGCTTCAGCGGCAACGTCAATCGCACACCGCTCGCTGCCACGCCCTTCAAGAGTTCTCCGTCCAGTTCGAGCGACTTCAGGTTCCAGGCCGTTCCCGAGTCATCCGTCAGGCGACAAGTTGGCTCCGGAATACGACTGGCCGAGCGGTGATAATAGATGACGCCTTCGACCTTCTGACGCTGCACCCTGACCTGCGAACCATCAAAATCAAAGCTGATTTTCTCGTCGTCGATATCGCCCAACACGCCCTCCAGAAAGTCGAGGCCGACGGCAGCCGGATCGACCCCATCGGTCTCCCCGAGCGTTTTTCGCAGGACCAACACATCTCCCGTCGTGCCAACGGAAGCCTTAATCTCCGCCCACTGTCGTCGGAGATCGGCAGTCTGCTTTTGGAAGCGAACCGCTTGGACTGTACGAGTGGCGGCGACGAGCGGCTCGCCATAGGGAACCTCGATCGTGACGCGTCCCGCGCTAACTCGATAGCTCCGCGCCGCGAGTTGCGAGCCATCGACCAATTCGACGATCACATCGCCCGCGACCGTCGAGTGTTCCTCGGATTCGTTTTCTGGGGCGATCGGCACCACGCTGGCTAGCCGATTCGTGGTGAACGTGGTTTGGCCCGTCGCAGTTTCCACCACGAGTTCCGCCGGGGAAATCGCGACCAAACGGCCCGTGTGCGTGGGGCCGGCGAGCTCACGAACTTGAACGTCGGCAGCCGTCACCAAGGTCACGAGCCAACAGAGATTGCCTATCGCGATCATTGTTTTAGTTGCCGCCATCACGGGCCAATTTTCGGAAGTACTCTTCGATCACGTCACGAAAGTGCGCGGGGAGGTCTTTGCTGATCTGTTGCAACGCCTCTTGGCGTTCCTTCGGAGGCAAGTTGCCCCAGCCACCCTTGTTTTCCAGCCGCTTCTGATCGACATCCCCGGGGCCCGTTCCGCCCAGCGGCATCGAATCTTCCGCCGGTTGGCCGGGCTGAAGGTTTCCACTCGCACCGGAGCTGGCTTGCTGTTGTTGCTGTCGCTGTTTTTCCAGATCCTCGATCATCTTGTCGAGTTTGGCGATCACGTCCTCTTCCTCGTCACGCACGCGTGTGCCAGCGCGCCCGAGGTGCAAGCGACGCTGAATGTCCTCCATGAGTCGCGATACCTCGTCGAGCGAATCGGTTTCCAACGGTTTGATATCCGACTCCATGAGTTTGGCGACCATCACATATCGCCTCGGAATCGACGCCTCATTCTCCATCAGGCGACCCAGTGCGACCAAACATTCATCCTTGTTCAGTAATCGATGATGCACCACGCTCTGATAAAACAACAGGCTCGCGGGATCGACCACGTCGTCGACGTTCAGTCCCTCGAGGTGCTCCTGGGCTTCATCGTAGTACGCATGTTGCGCGAGCCAACGAGCGAAATAGAGTTTGAGATTGTTCCTCGCAAAGTCCGAGCGTTCCTCGTCCAGTAACACTTCGGTCCAATTCGGAGCCCGTGAAGGTGCTTGGCCGCGACAGATTTCGATCAACGGACTCGCTGCGGGATCGACCAGCGCGATCGTGGTCACGACCTGTTCAAGTAACTCCACGCCAGTCGCCGGTTGATCTTCCGCGGACCACAGATCGCGTGCTGGCTGCACCACCGCTTCGTCGAGCGATTGCGCGTCGAGCCACGCCAGCACTTGAATGTTGACATCCGTGGCCGAAGGCATCGTCCAGCTCGCGCGCTTCGCGAACTCGTCCTGCCCCACGGCCATGGACGTCACGACTCCCGCTACGGCGATGATCCAGAGCGTCGTCCAACGTGTCATCGTGACTCCTTCGCGGCAAGCAAGCCGCACTATTGATTCTTTCCCAACACGATATCCCGAGTGACTTCGTGAATCCGCTCTTGGCGTCCACTTAGCTTACGAAGTGACTCGCGCAATTCCTGATCTTCGGCTTGTCCGATCAAGTCGTCGGCGTCTTGGAGCAGTCGCGAGTAGTGTGTCGTGCGAGTATTGACTCGCATCTGCAACGCCCGAATCATTTTCAACTCGGCGATCTTATCGACCAGCGGTTCGTCGCCGGGCTCGCGGGGCTGGCCTTGTTGTTGCTGCTGTTGCTGTTGCTTCTTATCTTCCAAATCCTGTTGTGCCTGCTGCAACGCCTCGATCATCTCTTCCAGCGCGGCGATAATCTCCTCCTCGATACCCTGCGTGATCGCTCCGATATTCGCGGCGGCCAGACGATCGGCCACATCCTGCATATCGTCGCGAAGCAACTCCACCGTCTCGGGAAACGCCACCGACGAGCCCTCCTCGTGGAGCAACAGCAGGGCCTTGTCGGCTTCGATTGCCAGCTTGGTTTCGTCGAATCCCAGTTTACTCGCCTGAATATCGACTTGGCGATCACGGGCATCGGGCGATATCTTGTCCAGACGTTGAGTCGCCTCGTAGATGTGAACTTGCTTTTCCAACATCCGGCGGAAACGACCTTCTAGCAGCGCGAGGGTGCGACCGACTTCCTCTTGCCGCAATTGCCGCAGGATTTCCTCCAGTTCGGCCTTGGCTTGTTCTAGTTCATGTCGAGCCTTTTCCTGTTCGTCGACGGCCTCATCGCGTTTCGCCTCCTCGAGTCGCTTTTGAGCCTCCCGCATACGCTGCTCGGCGGCTTGCAAGCGTTGGCGCGCCGGATTGGGATTCTCCGATGATGGAGGCTGATCGTCCGACGGGTCTGACGGCGAGGAATCACCCGGCGGTGTGCCCTCCTGCGGCTGTCCCTCAGCGGGTTTCTCAGCGGGTTTTCCTTCTTGCGGTTGTCCCTCCGACTTGGAGTCACCTCCGGGCTGCTTTTCCTCGCCACCAGGATCCTTCGCTGGGGTCCCCGGTTTGTCCTGTGGTTGGCTTTCGCTGCCTGCCGGTTTCTTGTCGTCTCCTGCCGGGTCAGCGTCAGCGTCCTTCTCGGGCTGCTCCGCCGGTTTGCCGGTAGGTTGGTCACCCGCTGGTTCCGGCTTCGCACCCGGTTGACTCTCGTCCTTCGCTTCGGTCGGGGAACCTTCTGCTGAGTTCTCGTCGGCGGATTGGCCGCCTTCCTCCGTACGGCGCATATCTTCCGCCAATTCGCCGGTGCGAGCCGCCAATCGCTCCTGCTCATCGGCTAACTTCTGTGGGTCCGCACCACCTCGGGTTCGCCCTTCGGCACTACGTTGGAGTCGAATCAGACGTTCGACCTCCTTGATGTACTCCCGAATCCGCGTCTCCTCGGCTTTTAGGCGGTCGGCCCGGTCTTCACTCAGCAGCAGCTCCAGCAAGGACTTCAGGTCAACCAGTCCCCGTTCCTGTTCGTCAATCGCCAGCTTGAGCTTAGCCGGGGGCGCGAGCAGCGTGATGGTGTCGTCCAATTGCTTCCGCGTCCGGCGTTCCGCTGACTGTTGCGCGGCGCGCTTCAGCAATGCGGCACGCTCGGGATTTGTCAGCGTCTCGATCTCCGCCATCCGCAAAATGAGTTGTTCCAGTTGGCCGTAGCTCTCGGCGATCCTCGCCGCTTTCGTCTGCAATTCCGAGAGCGATGGCGACGCGGCTCGATTCGCAACCTCGGTTTGAGCCCAGAGCGAAGCGACTGGCAGCAGGCAAGCCAGGTGGAGAACCGCGACGAACACAGTACCGGGCTGGGGTCGGCAACGGCTTCTCATCAATGGCGTCCTCGCTTATTGTAGTAAATCCAACACCTGCTGCTTTTGAACCTTCTTCGTTCCATCCAGCAAGCCTTCCTGATCGGCGATCAGATTACGCACGCGATCCAGCAGTTCATTATAGTCCTCGATGTCGAGCATGCTCTGCAGAACGCTGTCGATCGCCAGCAAGATCTCGTCGGTTTGCTGAATGGTCGCCGCCGCCTGCGAAACCGTTGCCTCGTCTTCAGCTTGAGGAGTCGGTTGCTCTCGATTGAGTGTTTCGAGTTGCGCCACGAGCGCGGCGAGACGGAGATCGAGTTCCGGAAACAGCCCCTCACCAATGGCTTGCAACGGAGCGACGATCTGGTCTTGAATCCGTTGCTTGCGATCCTGCGTATCCACGCGGTTATTGGTCAGCTCTTCGCGAATGTCGCCGAAGGAAGCCGCGACACCCAGGATCTCTTGTGCGGACTTTTCGCTTTGCATTTCCGCCCGTTGGGCTCGCAGCAAACGCAGCGACCACATCCGGTCGACTGCGGCTTGGGCCGTCGAGCCCGCAGGCAAATCCGCTGGTTCCGTGGTGGAACTCGCCGTGGCGGGTCCTTCGCTACGCACTCGCACGAGCGATTGACGCATCTCGGTCACTTCATCCTTAATTTGCTCGAACCGCCGCCGCAGACCCAACTCCCGCGCTTCGAGCATCGACAACAACCGATCCGGTGCCACGACTTCGAGCTGATAGTGATCTCCCTGGCCCACATGCGGTTGGCTGCCGAGATCGTACTTGTCGGTGGCCTTGACCGTCAGGTGCAGTTTGTCGTCGACCTTTAACACGATCCCGCCGGACAGGCCGCGCTGCTCGCGAAAGTCGATCGCCGTCTCAACGACACCACCTACACCCAGCCGAAACGGCATTTCGGTTGGCGCGCTATCGTTAACGAGAATCTCAAAACGACTCGCAGCCACGTCATAGTCGTCGTCTATCCGACCACGTATGGGAATGATTACGTCGGGTGTCACCGCACTGCCAATGCCTTGAAGTCGCACGTTCACGGTGGGCGGTTGATCCTCGATTCCGACAACGTAGATGCGGTATGGCTTCTCCGACAACACATTGTCGACATCCAGCAGGGTCGCTTCCAGCGAAAGGTTTTCCGCTAGGTTGTCCACATCAAACTCGAATTCATCCTCCAAGACACGCACGGGAACGGGTTCGTCGCCGTTCAGATCTCGTAGCACAACCTGTTGCAGGGCCTTGTTCGTACGGGCTCGCAAAGTGAAACGCGTCCCCATTGGCAACTGCGTCGCCGTCGTCAAGGGAATCGTCCGTGGCAGCCAACTCGACAACGCCTCATTCACCATGTAGCTCGGGAACTCACAAGCGAGTGTCGCCTCGATCACCACCGGACTGTCGACGACTTCGATCTCAAAGCCGCGCACACGGTGGTCAAAGCCAACCACATCGAACTGCAAGTCGCCCAAGATGCCTTTCAACGGCTTGCCGTCGTAGCGATAAGTTTGATAGCCGTCGCGAATCCGACCGACGCGCGTCATGCTCACGCGCCCCCGATCGCCTTCCGCCAAACGGTAGTGAATCGAGCAGCTTTCGGGAACAACCTTCGCCCCCGCATCCGCGCGGACGAGCAAGGACACGCTGGAACCTCGAGCGACCTTCAGACGACCGTCCTGAAAAGCGATCATCGTCAAGTCCGCTACGTCGGTCGTCGTGGCCTGATCGCGCTGCACTTGCACGCCAACCACCTCAATCGCAGCATTGCGTGGCCACGGTTCATTCTCTAAGAGGTACAGGCGTCGAAAGCCCAACTCGACCAAGTTCGTGTGAAATCGCTGCTCGGCGGCCAAAGCACCACCGATCGAAGCGACCAAGATCAGCGCCCCGGTCAGGCTCATTAACAAGGGGCGAGCATCAAAAATGCTGCCCAAACGCACGCGTTCCAAGTGACGCAGGGCATCCTCTTCCGTGTCCGCGAGCATCCGGGCGCTCGATTCCGCTTGGCGTTCGTCGCGACCGGTCAATTCCACTGCGGTAATCAAACTGTCGTGGAACTGAACATGCCGACGCTCCAACAGGATCGCCATGCTGCGATCGGCAAGCCGCACAAAGGCGCGGCGGAGTATCCAGCGATATAGAATGTAAGCCAGCACCAACCCGATCACGGACAGCACCACCGCGCGGGCAGCTCGTGGCATCTCGTCCGCACCCAACAGCACTGGCAGGTAATCCAAGGCCATGCCTGCCCAAAACGTCAGGCAGATCCAGATCACGGCCACCGACAAACCCTCCAGCAGCACATACGCTCGGATGCGCCATCTCAGCCCCGACAGGGCGCGGCGAATTCGATGCGGAAGTTGAGGCGGAGCCGTATTACTTGCCATATTGATAGAATCGGAAAAACTTACCGTCTCTCACTGTGCAAACCTAATGATTGTACGTCCAAGGGGTTAGGTACGTCGATCAAGATATTCCAACTTCCCAGGTCGCGGTCGAAAGCTACGTTGATTCTACGGAACATTCGTTAATTTAGGAAAGTCCACGCAACTATCTTCTGTAAGACTGGGAAGTCTGGGGTACGTGAGATACACTGCTGATGATCTCGTCGGCGCGCTGGGCAACAAAAAAACGGTGATCCGACCTAAGGGCCGGATCACCGTCAGTTGAGCCAGATGAACTTCTTCAGTGAGAATCGGTTCTCGAACGAATACCTCGCCCGCGAAGAGCGAGGCTAGGTGTCACTTAACCGCACGTGTTGCAATTCTTGCGACGGTCGTCACAGCAGACGGGTGCTGGGCAGCAAACCGTCACGGGGACTTCCTTGCAGATCACTCGCGGCACACAACGGGTCACGGTGTAGGGCACTTGTCGAGCCACGCACCGTGGTACACAAATCGTCTTGGTGTAGTGAACGGGGACACACACCGTATACGGCACCTGTTTGGTGCAGTTAATCTGCTCGTAGCGGCAGGTCGTGTACGGGACTTGCTTCGTCCGGCATTCCCGCACCATGTGGCAAACGCGATAGGTGCAGGTCTTGGTGACCT
>JBGTHH010000945.1:0-5409 GCA_041746275.1 Pirellulaceae bacterium
CGAGTTACTGACGGCGTGGACCATTCGCTTGGCCTTACTGGGCTACATCGCGTCGCTAGCATTGCAGTTAGCCGGCGGAGAAAATCGCCGACGCCAGGCGCGGTGGCTTTGGACGCTGGGTTGCGGCGGGCTGATAGCACACGTCGTGAGTGCGTTTCACTTCTATCACAATTGGCAACACGGGCGGGCTGTGGACGAGACCGCACGGCGCACGGCGGAGTTGTTCGGCTGGGAGTTCGGAGCGGGAGTTTACTTCAACTACTTGTTCGCCGTGATCTGGGTTGGCGATGTCCTCTGGTGGTGGATCGCACCCACTTGCCATGAGGGACGACCTCGCTGGGTGACGTTCGCGGTTCACGCTTACTTGCTGTTGATTGCCGTAAACGGTGCCATGGTCTTTGAGAGCGGTCCGACGCGCTGGGCGGGAGTGCTGGCGATCTTCTTGCTGGTGGCCCTTGTCACTCGTCGGCGTTCGCCTAAGCTGACGATCTTTGTCGTCTAGCTCAGTTCGGTTTGTTACCGTAACGCCCTGGTTTCCGCGAACATGCCCACCCTGCTGTTGGTGATCTACTGTCTCTGCATCGTGCTGGCTTCCTTGCTGGGAGGTTGGTTGCCGATGTTGATGCCCATGACGCATCGACGCATGCAGTTGTTGATGAGCTTTGTCGGGGGCTTGATGCTTGGGGTAGCGCTGCTGCATCTGTTTCCCCACGCGATCCATGTCGCCGCGTCGGTCGATCACGTGGTCTATGCCGTGGTCTGCGGTGTGTTGCTGACGTTCTTCATGATCCGCTTTCTGCACGTGCATCAACACGGTCACGAAGTCGGCGACGGCCACGAACACCATGCCGATACCTGCGACCACGGCCCCCATGATTCCGTCCACGCCCAGACACATGCCCACACGCATCGCCTCAGTTGGTCAGGTTTATTCTTCGGATTGGCTGTACACACTTTCTTTGACGGCCTGGCGCTGGCGGCGAGCATGAAGGTTGGCACCCATGCGGGGACGACGGGACTGATTGGGCTTGGCACCTTCCTCGCCATCCTTTTGCACAAGCCGCTCGATGCTCTCTCGCTGACGTGTGTTATGAGCGGGGGCCACTGGTCGCGCAGTTCGATCTCGGTGGTCAATTTAGCATTCGCATCCATGTGCCCCTTGGGAGCCTTGGTTTTTTACCTGGGAATGCCTGAGCCCAGCGGATCTCAGGACGTCTTGCTCAGTTGCGTTCTGGGCTTTGCCGCAGGCATATTTCTATGCATTTCACTGGCTGATATCCTGCCGGAACTGCAGTTTCATCAGCACGATCGAGAACTGCTGATGGCGGCGCTGCTCTTTGGCGTGATGCTGGCGTATCTGGTCTGATTCGGCGAATCGGTCGCCACTACTCGACTGTGGCTGCGGAGGGAGGCTCCGAGGTGGTGACTTCGGGAAATCGCATCGCCGCGCACACGGCGTAAGCCGCATCCCGACTCTGACTCAGTGTGTTGGGCAGGGTCAGCAGATTGATGTGATACAGTCGACCAGCGTGCAGTATGGCCAGGGTCTGGCGTTCGACGACAACGGTGCCCTCGCCGATCTTCAGCTTCAAGTGGCTCACATACCGCGCGCAGGGTGTCGCGCCAATGATCATGGGGATGGGAGGCTCGATCACAGCCGTGTTCTTCGCCTGGAGATTGGCCGCGACGGCCTTGGTGAACTCGATGAGATTGCTTTCTGTGACGGTGGTTAGACCACTGAACGGGTCTTCTTCCACCGTGACTTCGATACGCGGCAGACTGTTGCGACTCTCCTTGAAAAAGCGAATCAAATACTTGCTATCGCGCGGCATGGGTGACCAAGCCGTGGGTGGCGCGATCTCGATCCGACCTTCATCTAGTGGCGGCAAGTATTCGCCAACTTGTAGCTCCCCTGCGGAAACTCGCTTGATTTCCGTGGGAACGGACGAGGCCGCCACGGACGAACCCACAGAAGTGGAAGGGGAGGCTGGTCCAGATTCAACGTGTGGCTGGCCGCACCCTGAAACCGTGACCAGCAACAAAGCCATCCGCGCGCCGCGAAGGTTCATCGAACCACCTACTCTTCGATGGCTTCTTTGACTTTCTGAACAAAGTGCGGCGATTTGCCGTCCTTGCTCAGCTCGACCGCCTTTTTCTCCGCCTGCTTCTGCTGCGTGAAATCATACAACGCGACGCGTTTTAACGATTGGTTGAACACGCCATAAAACAGCTTGACCCGAACTTCGGCGGCGACTTTCTTCTTGCGTTTAACCGGTGCCTTCTTGGTAGCTGGACTCTTTTTGGTGACGCCTTCAGCCTTCTCTAAGGCTTCCACAGCTTCTGCTTCTTCTCGTAACGCTTTACGATTTAATACTTTGCGTGCCATAGAACATTTGCGCCAAAGAAAGGGATTGCTGAGCAACAAGCGAGTTTTCAAACAAGCACCACCACGCTGAATCGGGGGCTTGATATCGTTAAGGACCATGATAACCGATCCAGAACCGCTTCGCCAGTTGCCCCGTTCGGGGCAGATCGCCCGTGTTCTTCCTTGACTGGTCTCATGACGAGCAAGTGCCATCCAGTGCGGCACGCTGTCATCGTCGGTACTCATGAACTGTCTTGCCGCTGGTATCCACGATTCGAACGCGGAACTGTCCTTTGGGTATCCACAGCGTCGGAATGGGTTCGTCGGGGCCGTATGCCATCTGATCGATGGGGATAGCGTCAGCGTCGTTCTCATTCTCGTAGAATGCTTGAGCCAAATAGGTTGATCCAGGCTCGGGACGGTGCTCTGTTCTCACGCGGTGTGGACTGCGACGGCCGCCCAGACTCAGCCAGGTAGGCCGCCCGCTCTCATAGCGACTCCGCAGGTGAAACACCACCAAGTCGCAGTGGATCTCCTCGGCGGGCGATGGTTGGAACCATTGCTTCGTAGTGCGGTGACGCAAGACAACCGGTGCGTCTTTGACGAGTTCCCTGTCGATGGTTTCTTGTAGCGAGGCTGACTCTTTTTCGCGTTGGCTGTGCTCAGTCATGATCGTCTGATCGATGCAGAGCGGCTCGATCTTGGTGAGTGTTTGGAAGGCCAAGGCCATGAATTGCAGTTCCCCGTTGCGACCCTTGACGACTTTCTTGCTAATGTGACTGTACCCGGCATGCACCAGAATCTTGGCCTGCGGATCCTTTTCAAGAATTCGAGCTTTGAGATTCGTCGCCTGACCTTCCTCGCGGGCCTTTTGACCTGTGAGCGGGTCTTCGCCCTGATGTGGTAGCGTTTCTTCTTCGAATTCGTAGGGCACGACTTGGTATCCAACTCGAAGTGCGATCCGCACCATATCCGCACATACGGGTTCTGAAAGATAAAGGCCGGACTTTCGGATCGGATAGCCTCGCGTTGGGAGGGCATCGTCCGTCGAAGTCAGGGCTTCCACGGCGAAGTACCGAAAGCCCTTGCGATACAACTCCTCTAAGAGTTGGATCGTCAAGGCCCGGTGCATCGGGACGTGGTGCGCCTCGTTGACCATGATCACCTGGTATTGGTCAGCTAGCGCCACAATCGTCGCAATGGCATCGCAAGCCTCATGGTCGCCCAGCGACACTGGCTGTTGCGGTTGAAGCGGCCTTCCCAGGATTGAGTCGAATGTTTGCAGTGCCTCTTGGGCACGCCCAACAAATGAATACTGAGTGGCAAGTATTTGTGGAAGCACGGCCTTCCAGCGAGGGTCCTTTTCGAAGCGAGCAAGTTCCTGACGCGTCAAATGGAGGTCGGAGAGATACGTCGTGCTGTCAGTGAAAGTCGGCCAGTTCGGGTCCGCGAGCGACTGTGAGTCGTTTTACGGCGTGAGATCATCAGCCAGTTCGTCGCGTGCCAACGGTTCAGCGGCAAGCACTGGTCCAACTAGGACGGAGGCAATGAATATTACGAGCAGTGAATTCATCAATGCTGGAAACAAAGTTGCAACGCTCATATCTCACGTTTTTGGTATAGGAGAACTCTGGAAATACAATAGCCAAATGGAAAAAGAATGGGAAAGATGGCCGCGTATATGAATGCAGTCAGTCCGATGGCGATGGCCATCGTGGATGAATGCCCATACGTGCGAGGCCACGTGACGATCCAGAAGGTGAAAGCCGTCATGCCAAGCCAGCCCGCTAGGTAACCGCCAATCATGCCTGCAATATGATTGGGGTGCCCTCGTCGTATCCATGCCACGGAGAAAGAAACCAGCGCCCAAAAGGCCAAAGGAAGCGTGGTACTCGCCGGTCCGATGACGAATGTGAGCTTTTCGGCAGGTGAGGAACGGGCGTATGCTCCGGAGTATCCCTGATGCTGGATGAGGGAGACGACGATCGTAAAAGCCAGGATTGGCACCAACGTAGATCTTAAATCCTTCATTTTCTTCCTGGCTGATTAACAGGTGGTTCAAGCTCAACTGTTGTAGACTTGACCGCCTGTTGCAAGGTGGCTTCATCGGGACTTGCGTTCCACCAAGGAGGCAGGCTGCTGAAGAAGTAGGAAACTTCACGGGCACCGCGTTCCGGTCGGCCCGGTTCGATTGCGAGATAGTAAAACTCTTTCGGCGCGCCTTCACACCAGGCCGAACAATTATGCAGGACTCCAACGCCGCTCGTGACAGCGCCATTCTCGACAATGCGCTGAAGCGGATAGCGGTTCCACTCGCGCACGAGACGTTGCATGAGCTCCTTCTTGCCCGGCCAGTTACCTCGCAGCGACGCTTCCCACTCGACATCGGGAACGCGGCTCTGTTGATAGTCTTCAAACTGTTTCGACTTAGTATCGCCCTTGAGCTCCGCCAACACTTGCAGTGAGAGCAGGTTGGAGATGGCCTGCCCTGCGTCTTCGATGGCGCATGCATAAAAGAACGAACGTGCGGCTCGCATGACCGTCTGCTGGGAATACTGGTGGTTAGGGCCGCGTTCGATCGCATCCGGCCAATCGGTCACGGTGACGAATGTCTGGACGCGTTTCATCACATCCGGCGGCGCGGCGACCGTGAGTTCCCGGTCATCGGTGGAAGATATGAGCCCTTTTCCGGCACGGCCCTGGAGAATCTGCTTCCTGAGGTCAAGCGCCAGCTTGGAGGCGTACACATTGCGAAGAGTAAAAGTGCGGGAAACGGTGGTGGCGTTCGGCGGCCTATCCGTGGGACCTTCATACGGAGGAGGGAAGTGGTCGGTCGATGTCGACTCTGCTGCTTTTCCGATTGGTGCCTTGCTGGCGTTGGCAGACTGGGGCTGCACGTCGAGTAGTTCAATGAGACATACTGCCTCCTCGATCACGGAAGGGTCGCCTCTTAGTACCAGCAAGTTGGTTTTCGGGGCGGCAGCCGAAAGGTTGTCATCAATCAGTTTCAATTGCTTTATCGTTTCGAGGACGTCCTCGGAGTC
>JBGTHH010000946.1:0-1786 GCA_041746275.1 Pirellulaceae bacterium
GAGTCTGCGTCCCCAGTGAGCGATGAGGTTTCATTACGCGTGGTGACCTCAGCCGGACGTCCGCCGCGCCCCGAATCAGACCGTCCGCGCAGCCTGGACACGTTGGTCGTCGGCGAGGCGAATCGGGTCGCGTTTACGGCCGCCCGTTCGATTTGCCAGCGACCAGGAAGTGTCTCGCCGTTCTTTCTCTACGGTCCCCCGGGCAGCGGCAAAACGCATCTCGCCGAAGCGATTTGCGCAACCATCCGGCAGAACGTGGGACTGCGACGCGTGTTGTCCTTGTCAGCGGAACAGTTCACGAGTCATTTCCTGGGCGCTTTACAGGGAAGTGGGCTGCCGAGTTTTCGGCGCAAATGTCGCGATGTGGATGTGCTGGCCATCGATGGAATCCAGTTCTTTGCTGGCAAACGAGCCACGGTCGTGGAGCTACAGAACACGATCGACGCCCTGCTCCGACAGGGTAAGCAATTGATCCTGACCGCGGATCGCCCCCCGAATGAGCTCGATAATCTCGGTCCGGAGTTGATCACAAGGATTACAGGTGGACTTGTCTGTGGCGTTGAACTGGCCGACTTCGAGATGCGACTCGGCATCGCCCGCCACATGTCCGTGCGCTGTCAACGTCCAGTTCCAGAACCGGTGCTGCAGCTACTGGCTGCGGAGTTGCCGGGTGATGCTCGTCGCATCGCCGGCGCGATGCTCCGCTTGGAGGCCTCTAGCGAAGCACTGGGCCAAGCGATTACCGTCGACTTTGCCCGCACCGCCCTGGCGGACCTCTTTCGCGCGACGCTTCCGATCGTGCGTCTGGCGGACATTGAACGGGCGGTATGCCAGGCCTTTGATTTGAACGCGAAATCGCTCAAGGAGGGCGGCAAAGCTAAATCCAGTAGTCATCCGCGGATGTTGGCGATGTGGCTGGCTCGCAAGTACACGCGTGCCGCCTTCTCCGAAATCAGCGAGTACTTCGGCCGTCGCAGCCACAGCACCGTGATTTCCGCGGAACGGAAAGTCAATCGCTGGGTTTCGGATGGTGCCAAAGTCCAGTTTGGACAAGCCACCTGCAACGTTGAGGATGCTATTCGCCGGATTGAATTGCAGTTGCGGACGGGTTAGGCAAACTTGGTCGTGCCGGGTATCGCCACGGTTGGAATGGCGATGTCACCCCACTCGTAACTGGCAGGTGACAGATCCTGCGGCGAGTTCATCGCCTCGTCCCACGTAATGGTCTTGCCCGTGTAACAGGCTTCGCGTCCCATAATCGCCAGCAACGTGCTGTAGCACATGTACTCGCCGTTGTTGAGGATATTTCCCGACCGAATCCCGGCAAACAATTCCTTGTGCTCGACATCGTACATGCTGGGGCTGTCGCCTTTGTAGCGCCACACGGTTTCCCCTTCGATACTGTTCTTCAGGACCTTGGCTCGTCCCTTAGTGCCCAGCACATAGTCTTCCACGTCGTTGTGGCAGCCGGGCATTTGACGCGTATACGAGTACGTCTTCACGCCGTTGGCCCATTCGTAACAGACCGCGAAGTGATCGTAGGCATTTCCCCACTTCTCTTCGACACGAACTTGACGCCCGCCCAGTCCCACGCAACTGACGGGAGGCTGATCGCCCATCAACCACAGGGCCTTGTCGAGGCTGTGGATGTGCTGTTCGACGATATGATCTCCCGAGAGCCAAGTGAAATACAACCAGTTCCGCATCTGGTATTCCATCTCGCTCCAGTCGTCATTTCGACCTCGATGCCAGAGGGGACCCGTCAGGTAGTTCTCTTGAATCGCTA
>JBGTHH010000947.1:0-7152 GCA_041746275.1 Pirellulaceae bacterium
CGTGAGCCTACGTGAGACGCTGTCGATCATCCACGCCTGGGTGGCCGCTCCTTTCACGCAGTGCCGATATGTGGTGACGCCCAACGTGGATCACACGGTCCTGTTGCAGCACGACTTGGGGTTGTGCGCGGCGTATCGCGAGGCGGCGTTAGTCCTCGCGGATGGCTGGCCCGTGGTCGCCGCCGCGCGACTGGTGGGCAAACCGCTTCCCGAGCGCGTCGCGGGTTCGGATCTCGTGCCCGAATTGCTCCAATCCGCCATCGCCAACCAACCGCTACGCGTCTTTCTATTGGGAGCTGCTTCCGGAGTGGGCGCGGATGCTGCTCGGAATATACGGCGACGCTGGCCGGCCGTGGACGTCGTCGGCGTCTACAGCCCACCACTGGGTTTCGAGTCGGACGATGCCGAGAACAAAAAGATTCTTTACCTAGTTGAGCAAACGGAGCCGGACATCCTGGTCGTGGGACTGGGGGCTCCGAAACAGGAACGCTGGGTCCACGCGCATCATCATCAGCTTCGAGCCAAGGTGGCGCTGTGTGTGGGTGCTACGATCGACTTCCTCGCCGGGGAGAAGACCCGCGCCCCACGCTGGATGCAGCGGAGCGGTTTAGAGTGGCTCCACAGGCTGTTGGGCGATCCGCGTCGATTGGCCAAACGCTACGCGCGCGACGCCTGGGTCTTCCCTCAATTGGTGTGGCGCGAGTGGCGACAGTCGACGAACCGATGAGCGGCAATTAGACGGCGCTGGCCTTTAACTCCGCAAGATGTTGCGCGGTTCCCACCAAACGATCCCAGTTCGCGTAGATGTACTCCGGGGGACCGCCAATCTGCGCGACGACCTGAGCCACCTGCTCCGTCGGCACCATCTCGATCGCATTCCAGGGGCAAACCAACAGCTCATACGGGTTGCTCTTTTTCTGAGGGATGTGAACACACACCTCACAGCCGACGCAGCGTTCGATGTCGATTTCGCACCAGGATTGATTTCCTTTCACGCCCAAGTTGATCTCTCGCAACTCGATGCAGTCCACGGGACAGACTTCCAAGCACGATTCACAGCCGGTGCAGTTATCCGCGTTGATGACCGCTAATTCCTTCGGCAGCTTCTTGCGGGGCCCCTGTTTCGCCATGGATGTGGTCCTTGGAATCAGTTGTAAATCTTAGCCAAATCATTGGTTACGCGGAAAACGCTACCATGGGCAGCGCCGGTGCCGCCAGTATAGAGGTTGTTCGGCGGCTGGCCAACAGGCTCCCTGGATCAAAGGTGGGTACACGACATCATCGTCATGTTCGGGCGGCGATCTATTTGTAGGCGAGCCACGGGGACTGTCAACTAGTCACTCCACCGAGGAATCGCTTCGCCGCGGATCAAATCACCATACGACTGGCGGGCCCGTACGAGATGAGCCTGTTGATTCTGGATCAACACCTCCGCAGCGAACGGTTTGGAGTTGTAATTCGAGGACATCACAAAGCCGTACGCCCCCGCGCATTCGATGATCAAGTAGTCTCCCACGCCGGCCACCGGCAACGACCGCTTGGCAACAAAACCACCTTCCTCCTGTGTGAAGATATCCCCCGACTCGCAGAGCGGTCCTCCCACCACGACTTCGTGCTGCGGCCCATCGACGATGCCCGAGCGCAGTGCGATTGAAATCGGGTGATAGGAGCCATACATAATGGGTCGCGCCAGATTATTAAAGCCCGCGTCGACGATGTAGAAGGAATTGCTCCCCATCCGCTTGACGGCACGGATTTCCGCAATCAAATAGCCGCACTCAGCCACGAGATAACGACCGGGCTCGATCTCCAGCGACAACTTGTGGCCGAATCGCTCCTCAAGCCGTCGCCGCGTCGCATCCCACAGCGAGAAGTATTGTTCCAGATCGACGAACGACTGTTGCGCGTTGTAAGCGATCGGCAGCCCGCCTCCGGCGCTGATGCTGGTTACCGTTCGACCGACCGTCAATGCCAGCTTCTCCATGGCACCACAGACCTGTGCCAGATGCTCCAGATCGGTTCCCGACCCGATGTGCATATGCAGCCCCGAGATGCCCAGCCCGTACTGATCCGCGCGACGCAGGCAATCGTCGATCTGGTCGTGCCAGATGCCGTGTTTGGATTGTTCTCCGCCCGTATTGGTTTTCTGACTATGGCCATGCCCGAAGCCAGGGTTCACACGCAAGGTAATGTTGCGCCCGGGGGCGACTTCTCCGAGTTGGCTGATCATGTCGGGCGAACCGCAGTTGACATGAATGTCATGCTGCACGACCAACGCGAGCGCATCGTGATCGAAGATGTCGGCGGTGAAGACGATCGCGGGCGGATCTCCTCCCGGCGTGTAACCGGCCGCCAAGGCTCGATGGATCTCGCCGGCACTCACGGCATCGACCAGCCCGCCCTGTCGCCGCACCAAATCGAGCACGGCCAGATTCGAATTGGCTTTCTGCGCATACCGAATGGCATCAAAGGCCCGTAAATCGTCCAGTCGCTCGACGATCTTGGCCGCGTCGTACACATACGTCGGCGTGCCAAATTGCTCGGCCAATTCGACCACGCGCATCCCGCTGATCTCGGTTCGCGTTGTGGAAAACTCTCCAACCGCTGGCATCGTGACCTCACCTCCGCTGGCAAACTGTGGCTCTGGCAAAAAGTAACTCTGGTAAACATTGATCTGAACCTGAATGAGCACGGTAGCTCATGACGATTCGGACGAGAAGTCCCCCAGATGCGTCAACTTTGGTCGCAGCCCCATGACTGGGAGGGAGCAACTAATCTGGGCCGGTTGCCCTACACGGTCTTAGCAGCCGGGACGATCTGAAACACTTTGTCGAACCGACGGCTAGCGAAATGCTCGTTGACCTGAGGCGAAACGTTACACAGCACGAGCTCGGCGTTGGCCCCCTTGGCCTTTTTCTGCACGATGAGCAACATCGAGATGGCCACATTCGCCACATACTCCACCCTGGATAAATCGACATGCACCTCGCGGCACTCCGCGCGACCCAACACGTTCAGCAGGCGTTGCTTGATCTCTTCCATCAGTGCGACACTCACCATGCGCGTGTCGTTGATGCGAGCTACAAAGCGATCGTCGGCGTCGAGTGCCTTCTCGATGTCAATCACCCGTGCCAACTGGTTCTTGATCGGTTCCGCAGCTTTTGGTTCCGTGGCCGCGATGCGACTCCGCTGGATGGCATAGGTCAAAGAGCGTGCGAGCCATTTCGCGCTGACCTCGCCCTTGACGAGATAGTCGGCGGCTCCGAGCCGTAGGGCGGACAGCGACAGCTCCTCGTCGTCGACGCTCGTGTAGATGACCGTCGGCATGGGGCTGGCCGCTGCGCGTAACTCCAGAAACGTATCGAGACCGTGACTATCCGGCAGGGTAAGATCCAACAACACCACGTCAAACTTGTTGTCCGCAAGCTGCCGCAGGCCCTCCGCTAAGCTTTCCGCACACGTCAGAATAAAACTACCCGTTGTCGACTCGACCAGCATCGCGCGAGTAAACTGCACGACCAAGGGGCTATCTTCGATTTGCAACACGGAAATCGGTTCCGGCATGGCCAGACTCGCTTATTCGCGGTCCACGGACGAATCGTCGTCGTGGTCCGGGCGTCGTTTTACCAGGATGACCTCCGTGCCACTTTCGTTAAATCGGACATCGTCCAAATGGGAACGGATGAGCACGAACCCTCGTCCGCCTGTTGTTTCTAACGCATCGGGATCGGAGACCACCGGCACCGTCGAGGCATCAAAGACCGGTCCGTCGTCGTCCTCGGCGCGGATCGTGAAGCGGGCTTTATAGTGATCGATACGAACCGCCACATGCACGATACGGTCGCGATAAAGGGCGTTTCGCAAGGCTTCCTTCAAACCCACTCCCAAGCGATACGTTTCCGTGGCATCGAACAACCTCATGCCACTCACGATCTGCTGCAAGTATTCGACCAAAGGATTAACCAGCGATAAGTCGCGCGGCAGGGCCAAATCAAACTGGACTACCTGAAAGCACTTGAGCAGTTCGCCATGAGTCCGCTGCGCTTGCTGGAGCGCGGTGACATCGCGAATCGTGTTCAGCAACCAATCGTTCAACATGCGTTTGGGAACATAGCTCGCCGCGCCCTGCGCCAGGGCGTTCATCGCCACAACCTCCGTACCGCCACCCGTCATCAGGACCACCGGAATCTCCGGGTAGTCGAGTCGAATCGTCGTGACCAATTGCAGGCCGTTGATCTCGGGCATCATCAGATCGGTCAATACCACGTCGATGCCACCTTGCTTCAGTCGTTCCAAGGCGGCTCGACCGTCCTCCACCGTCTCCACACATAACGTCGGCTCTCCGCTCAAGATGTGCGAGACCAACTCACGATCCAAGGCGGAATCGTCAACCACCAATATGTTCGTCATGAGCACTCCCTCACTGAAACGAGCAAGGAAACCGAAATCGAAAAGAGATCCAGGCCGATGTGCGTACCGAGACGCGGCTGAACATGTCGCTGCCTAAACCACGTCTCATACGATGCGCTTTGCCACCCCACCTGTCAACTATCAACGCTCCCGAATTAGGGCTAACCCATTCGGCAGCAAGCCTTTCGGCTTAAACAAGGCTCACAATCGTTACCAACGGTGGCGCGAATCGCTCGGCGTAAAGGTCATTGTGACACAGGCAGCGCGCGAGTCTGACCACCTCTCAGTTCCGAAAGCAGCCAAAACGGGAAAAGCGGTGAAACACGGTCGCTGGCCCAGTGTTTGCACTATGTTGCGATCGACTGAATACGCTGGATTGCGTAGGCGATGGTTCAGGTCTTACAGGCTACAGGAGAAATGATCATGCGTGTAAAGTTGGCGATCTTAGGTGTTGTGGTCGTCCTGATCGTAGCGGGAAACTTACGCGGTGAAGATAAGAAGGACGAAACGGAACCGAGCATCTGGATGAAACAGAAGCTGACCTATACCCAGCGAATCTTAAACGGCTTGGCGACGGAGGACTACGAGATGATCGCCGAGAACGCGGCCGCTATGAAAGGCTTGAACCGCATCGAAAGCTTCGTGCGCGGGAAGACCGAAGGATACCGCACGCAGTTGAAGACGTTTGAGTTCGCGGTGAACGAGTTGTTGCGTAATTCAGAGTCAAAGAACCTGGATGGAGCCACGCTAGCATTCACGCAACTAACGATCAACTGTGTCAGTTGTCACAAGGAGCTTCGTAAACAGTGAGGAAAATTAGTTCGACCATCGCGCGGGGTGATTTGCGTCGCGCGGGTGACCGGAGCGGAACATAAGGAGAACGAAGATGAACGTCCAAGATTTTCTAACGGAACATCGTGTGGCCTACGATGCTATCCCGCATCGCGACACATACGATGCGCAACGACTAGCTGAAACGTTGCACATCCCCGGCCGCGAAGTGGCCAAGACGGTTCTGTTGCGTGCCGACAGCGGATTCAAGTATGTGGTCGCCGTGCTGCCTGCCACGAAAACGCTCGACTTCGAAAAGGTTTCGGCGGCACTCGGTGGAAGCCACATCGAGCTCGCGACGGAAATCGAGATACAACGCGCGTGCCCGGATTGCGAGATGGGGACCCTGCCGCCGTTTGGGAGCCAGTACGGCATGAAGACGTTGGTGGAAGTGAGCCTCACCCACGATGAGGAGATTGTCTTCGAGGGGAACAA
Organism: Pirellulaceae bacterium; assembly: GCA_041746275.1. Lineage (GTDB taxonomy): Bacteria > Planctomycetota > Planctomycetia > Pirellulales > Pirellulaceae. The sequence goes on from JBGTHH010000947.1 coordinate 5,677, forward strand.
TCATCACGAAGCCATTCGGATGCGATTTGATGATTTCCGTCGCCTCGAGGAACCACTCATCGCGCGATTCGCCGAGCAGTTGGGTTAGCGATCCGCGAGAAGAGTGGAGTGGAGGCGCGGTTTTCCCATTCGCCGTTACGATATTGTGATATGGGAAGCGCGCCTCCGGGTTTGAACCGTCACTGTCACGATCACGGAAGGAATGCGGCCATGATCACATCCGGCCTGATCGAGAATCCGAAAGCAGTCATGGAGAGTCCGCTAGCTGAACCCGGTTTGGAGACACTTCTGCGGCCCGAAGCCTTTGAGCGCGAACGGACCACACGCGTGGAATTACGCGAAACGCATATCTCTTGGGTCTTTCTCACGGATCGCTTTGCCTACAAGATCAAAAAGTCCGTGCGCTTTGATTTCCTGGACTTCAGTAGTGCCGCCCGGCGTCGCGAGGCCTGCGAGAACGAAGTCAAGCTCAATCGTCGATTGGCCCCAGGCGTTTACCTAGGAGTCGTGCCCGTCACGGCATCTCCCGACGGCGACCTGTCCATCGACGGTCAGGGAGACGTGGTCGATTGGGCCGTGAAGATGCGTCGTTTGCCGTCGGATGCGGCGCTCGATGCGTTGGTGATCGCGGGCGGGCTCACGGCGACGCACATTTCGCTGCTGGCTCAAAAGCTGGCGAACTTCTACGAACGACTCCCACCGGTGACGATCACCACGGGCGAGTATCGCGCGCGCATCGAACGCCACGTGATCGCCAACCGTCAGGAGTTGTTAGCCGCCACGCATCACTTGGATCGTGCCTGCATCGAACGGATCCATGCGGCGCAACTTCGGATGCTGAAGCTGGCTCCGCAATGGTTTGATGCTCGCGTGTGTGACGGACGGGTCGTGGAGGGTCATGGAGATCTGCGTCCCGAGCACATTTACCTCACGCCTGAGCCGTTGATCATCGACTGCATCGAGTTCAGTCGGGAGTTTCGCACGTTGGATGTGCTGGACGAGTTGGCCTTCCTCGCCATGGAATGCGAGGCGCTCGGCGCGCCTCAACTGGCGCAGCCCATCCTGACGTTGTATGGCCAGCAAAGTGGCGATCATCCTGCCCCACAACTCATGGCTTTCTATCAATCGTACCGAGCCTGCGTCCGAGCGAAAGTGTGTGTCTTGCAGGCCCAATCGCTATCCGGACCCGCGCATGATGAGCGGCAGGTTCAAGCCAAACGCTATTTGGAGTTGGCCGAGCGTTACGCGCGACAACTTGGTCCGCCGCTAGTGATTGTCGTCCGCGGATTGTCGGGAGCGGGTAAATCGACGTTGGCCACGATGCTTAGCGAACATCTGGATTGGCCACTGTGGCAAACGGATGTGGTTCGTCAACAGCTCTTCGGTCAACACCAGGATCAGGTCGGCTACAACCAGGGCCGATATCAAGCTGACCAACGCGCCCAAGTGTATGACCGGATGCTCGAGCTTTGTGAA
>JBGTHH010000948.1:0-3285 GCA_041746275.1 Pirellulaceae bacterium
GTCGACGATCTCGGTTTGGTGGACCAGTGGCTGGGCATTGATGTGCATTGGTCGGCGGATCGCCCCACGCACGTCTGGGCTTTCCCGATTGAGACGGTCAGCCAATCGGAAGGCGGTTTCGAGTTGGTGCATCAGTCCGTGGTCGTGCAACCGCACTGGCACGTCCGGGCCGACGCGCACGGTCGGTGGGCGGTTACCATGCGACTCACGCTCGACACCAGTTTGGCCGAAAGCCGCGCGGAGAACGTCGATTCGAATGCCCTCGCCCACGCCGTCAAGTAAGACTTACTAGCTGTCGAATCCGGATCGTTCGCGGCATTTGCTACCGACGCGTTTGCGGATATCGTTGAGTTAGTGATTTAAACTTGCTTGTTGTGAGCCGCGCGAACATGACCGAATACGACCTGCCCCAATCCCCTCACGTGCCCGAGACCACGGAACCGTTTCAAATTCAGCTCGCCTCGCGCGTCTTGCGACTCCCTCCCTATCTGTTCGGCCGCATCAACGCGTTGCTGTATGCTAAACGGCGGGCTGGTAAGGACGTCATTGATTTGGGGATGGGCAATCCTTCCGATCCGCCCGAACAAGTCGTGATCGACAAGTTGATCGACGCGGCACGTGATCCGAACAACCACGGCTACAGCAAGTCCAATGGGATTCCGAACCTGCGGCGCGAAGTCGCCAGTAAGTACTTGAAGAAATATGGAGTCCGGTTGGACCCGGATGCCGAGATCATCACTTGCCTGGGGTCGAAGGAAGGCTTTAGCCACATGTGCCTGGCGCTAATGGGCCCGGGCGATACGGCCATTGTCCCCGCTCCGTATTTCCCGGTGCATATGTACGCGGTGGCCTTGGCGGCGGGGAACGTGATCGCGCTGGAAGTCGCGGACAGCGAAAAATTCCTGTCGAACATCGCGTATACCTGCCAGCATCTCTATCCCAAACCGAAGCTGCTGATCATCAACTACCCGCATAATCCATCGACCGTGACGATTGATCCGGAGTTCTACGTCGATGTGGTGAAGCTAGCCAAGCGGTATGGCTTCATGGTGATCAGCGATTTCGCCTACGCCGATGTGGCATTTGACGGCTACTTGCCGCCGAGCTTCCTCACGGCTCCCGGAGCGCGCGACGTCGGCGTGGAGTTTACGACGATGAGCAAGGGCTACAACATGGCGGGGTGGCGAGTCGGCTTTTGTTGCGGCAACGCCGAGATGATTCGCGCCTTGGGGGTGATTAAGGGTTACTACGACTACGGCATGTTCCAGGCGATTCAAGTCGCCGCGATCGTCGCCCTCCGAGATACGGAAGCGGCGGTCGAAGCCCAGTCGGCCATCTATCAAGGCCGCCGCGACGTGTTGATCGATGGGCTGCGACGCATTGGCTGGAACGTCACTCCGCCGCGGGCAGGCATGTTCGTGTGGGCCAAGGTTCCCGAGCCCTGGGCCAGTCGGATGAGCACCATGGATTTCGCCATGATGTTGTTGGAGGAAGGCGATGTCGCCGTCAGTCCGGGCAGCGGATTCGGCACGGCGGGAGAAGGCTACCTGCGTATGGCGCTCGTCGAAAACGAGAACCGTCTGCGGCAAGCCGTGCGGCACATCGCTCGCTGCCTGGAGCGTGAAACGCGTGCGGTCAAACAGGTTCCCACTGCCTGACGATCGCTTGCAACGAGGGTCGTTTCGCCTGAAGTTCGGCGTGTCGCGCGGACGGGGGCCGGCCCTGTCAGCATGCCAATTGCTTGGTATACTGCGACCATGCTCCGCGCATAAAAAATCGAAGGGTCCTTGATCGCCGCATCAAGAACCCTTCGTAATTGGCTGTCCGAACCTGGTCTGACCATGCTCGGAGACCCACAGCCGTATCTTTCGTATCGGGCTCGCGTTGCCCTTAACTTTAGGTGACGTCGCGATTACCGAACTTCACGACGGGTTTAAGCCTCGAAGGCGACAACGAACATGACCACTGCGAAACTTGCTCTGGAAGATGGAACGGTATTCACGGGAGAAGCGTTTGGCGCTCTCGGCGAGGTGACCGGTGAAGTGGTATTTAACACGTCCATGACGGGTTATCAGGAAATCCTCACGGATCCAAGCTACCGCGGGCAGATTGTCACCATGACCTATCCCGAGATCGGCAACTATGGTGTGAACGCCGAGGACGTCGAGAGTGGCAAGCCCCATTTGGCCGGGTTTATCGTGCGCGAGAATAGTCGGATCGCCAGTAACTTCCGCTCCGATGGTGAACTGGGAGCCTATCTCGCCAAGCACGGCATTGTGGGCCTGACGGGCATTGATACGCGAGCTTTGGTCCGACGCATCCGCACTCAGGGGGCGTTGAAAGGCATTCTCTCCACGACCGACTTGGACGACGCGAGCCTGGTCGCCAAAGCCCAAGCCAGTCCAGGTTTGGTCGGACGGGACTTAGTGAGGGAAGTTTTGCCGGACCAACCGCGAGACTGGAGCGACGGATTGAGCAAGTGGGCCAGAATCTATGACGATCATCCTATCGTCGAATATCCCAATGAGCCGCACGTTGTGGCGCTGGACTTCGGCATGAAGTGGAACATCGCCCGGCATCTACAAGGTAGCGGTTGCCGAGTGACCATTCTCCCCGGCACGGCCACGGCCGCGGATGTCTTGAGCCACGACCCTGATGGCATCTTTCTGTCAAACGGACCGGGCGACCCCGAGCCGTTGGACTACGCCATCAGCACGATTCAGGAGTTGTTGGGCAAGAAGCCGATTTTCGGCATTTGCTTGGGACACCAGCTCTTCGCCTTGGCGGCGGGTGCCAAGACGTTCAAATTGAAGTTTGGTCATCGCGGAGCCAATCAGCCCGTGTTGAACCTGGACTCCAATCGCGTCGAGATCACCGCTCAGAATCACGGCTTTGCCGTTGAAGAAGCCAGTTTGCCGCCCCATCTGCGGGTCACGCATCGCAATCTGAACGACAACACCGTGGCGGGACTCGCACATCGGGACTGTTCCGCGTTCAGCGTGCAGTATCATCCCGAAGCTTCGTCCGGCCCTCACGATAGCGAGTACCTGTTCCAGCAATTTCGCGATCTGATGTGTGTCGGTGTCAGTTAGTATTGCTTTACAAGCTACTTCGGTTCGCGTGAGAACGCGCCGTAACTATGACATCCCTTGATCTGAATCAGCTTTACCCCGACCAAGTGCGTCCCCCGCACCCGCATCTCGGTTGGGCGTTACTGTGGATGCTCGCGTTTTGGGTGATTCAGATCGGCGTTAGCGTCGTCTTTGTGGGCGGAGCGGTCATGGT
>JBGTHH010000949.1:0-3904 GCA_041746275.1 Pirellulaceae bacterium
TCGGCACCGTCATCCGAGATTTGCAGTATGTTCGCTTCATCGTAACCGCCATGCGTTTGCAGCGTAGCAGCCAACTGCCGCACGTCGTTGACCGTGTACTGTAGCGGGCCCGCCTTCTGGTAGGCCTCGACGCCGATCAACAGCGCCCACTGCTTCCCTGTGGACTCCTCGGCTGCCGACAACGAGACCTGAGGTACCACAATCGTCAAGACGAAAAAAGTCACCACGGCTAAGCAGCATCCTCGAAATCGCACGGGCATCGTATCAACTCCTATCTCAAATTCGGCGAAATACCATTGGATCGTCGCCGTGAATCATTCTTCAATTAATTCGGCCCCACCAGGACGAACGTCGCCCAGAAATAAGGGCTGCGCCATTTCTCTTGCTTGCGAACATAGCGTTTAGCTGTCTGAAGCGCCGCCGCGTAGTCGGGCGTAAGGTTCTGTTTCTCCGCACGGGCGATTTCATCACAGTAGACGCTTATCAAGTTCGCCGCCGCCTCGTCATCCACCAGCCAATTGCTCGCCACAACACGTCTCGCTCCCGCCACCAGGAATCCGCGTGACAGGGCCCACACGCCTTCGCCGCGCTGCTGTGGTCCATAATTGGTTTCACAAGCACTCAGGATGGCGAGCTCGCAGCCGCGCAGATCGAGCGAGTAGATTTCAGCCAAAGTCAGAAATCCGTCATCTGCCGAATTGCTCGCGGACTCGGGTCCCGGGGTCAGCGCCAAGGCTCCGAAGAAGTTCCCGTAATTCTGGTCGGTTAAGCCGTGACAAGCGAGATGGATAATCGAACGGCCGGAGACCTCGCGGCGCACGTTCGCCTCCGTGGCGTTTTGCTGTAACAACTCACTGACACCGATCTCGCGTTTGCCAAAGACCTCACGGACCCAACCTACCTCCAACTCCGAGTGAGGAAGCCGCATGAGCCGGCCGCCAGCCGCGCCGTAACGACTGCGCTGCGCTAGATTCTCGTCGTCACTCGCCAATGGATCAGCGGGAAGAGCATATTGTGGATCACCGACGGTGAGCACCGCGCGCGCTACTTGGCGTTCGACGCGCGGCCGTTGCGAAAGATTATGCAGCACCGTTGCCGAAGGACCGTACAGAATCGGGGGCCCCTCGTCGAGCAAATACTTCGGATTCTTTCCCGGTGAAACCACGAGCGTCTCGAAGGGGAGCAACGATAACGCACCGTCGGGCACGACCAACAACTGTTTGAACTGGCCGGATAACACGGCCTGACGTTGGGCCTCGGGCACGATCAGCTTCCACAGCGTGTGCAGTCCGTCGGTCGGGGCTTCGCGCTGCGCGGAGGCGGCCACTTGCTGCACTAGCCCCTGTCGATCCTCACGCACGAGGATCTGTTGCAGTTTCTCTTGCGTCAGCGGACCCGCTTCGATCGAGAACTCTTTGGCCGTGTCGGCATCCAGTGTGAGCGGCAAGAGCTGCGCGTCGGCGGCACTGGCCACCAACAGGTAACCGCCTTCTTCGCCAAAGAAGTAGACCAGCAGCAAGGCGTCATGAGCTTTCAGCCGCCGTTGTATCTGACTGAGCCGTAATTGTCCCGAGCCGATGGCGAGGAGATTGCGATAGACCGCGCTCGTGCTGCGTTCGTTGCGATGGTGGTCGTAGAGCCGACCGCGCGCGAGGGCGAGTCGCGATTGCAGCCGTTCGCGCGACTCCCGCTCGTCGACCGTCGACAACTCGCTTTCGATTGCGGAGATCTCCGCTTGCAACGCCGCTTCCTGTTGCCGTAGTTCCTCACGTTCGAGCGACGAACGACCAATGTTCACGTCCGCGCCGCCGAGATTCATTTCGTCCAACAACGAGCGGGCTCGGCTGCGTTCCATGGCCATCAAGGCTTCGTTCACATCTCCCAGTTCCGTTTGCCTGTGAATCATCGCCTCGAACACGTCGGCGTAGCGGGCGAAGCTCTTGGCTCGCTCGTGCTCGGTCCCCGAGCTTTGTCCCCGCACCTGCTCGGCCAAATCCATCGCGCGGCGCAGCTCGGAAATCGCTTCTCCTTTCCGTCCAGCGTCCCACGCCAGCTCGGCCCGCAGCTTGACGCATTCCAATTGCAACAAGGGCATGAAACGAGCGCGATCGAGTATCGCGAGCGCGCGATCGACCAACGGTTCCGCTTCGACTCCACGAGCTTGCTCGCGATAAGACTCCGCCAGCAAGTACAAGACCTCGGCCGTCAACGGATGTTCGGCCCCCTCGGACTTCTCGCGGATGGCCAAGGCTCGCTGCAACAGCGAATCGGTTTCCGCCGCACGACCTTGCTCGTGATAGATGGCGGCCAAATTGAGCTGGGCATAGGGCAAGTCGGGGGCTTCCGGTCCATACGCCTTTTCCCAGATGGCGAGTGCTCGCAGGCTTAGTTTCTCGCTTTCCGGATAACGATCCAGCTCCAAGTAGAGACCAGCTTGATTGCTGAGCAGGTCGGCCAAACGCGGCGAATCGGCACCGAGCTTCTTTTCCAGCAGGGTGATCGCTTTCGCTCGTAGAGATTCGGATTCGCTCAAGCGTCCTTGCTCGCCCAACATTGTGGCCAAGCCATCCATCACCAACGCGGTGTCAGGATCTTCCTCGCCATAAAGTTGTTCGGTGAGCGTCAAAGCTCGCCGCTGCAGCGGTTCGGCTTCGGCATAACGACCTTGATCACGATAGAGATACGCCAACTCGGACAAACACAGGGAGGTATTTGCACCGTCTTCGTCAGGATCTTGCTCGTAGACGGCGAGAGCCCGCTTTAGTACGGCTTCACCCTCGGCATAGCGCACGCGCACTCGATAGAGGCTGCCCAATTTGAAGAGCGTGAAGGCGTAGTCGCCGTGCTGCTCACCTAACGTTTGCTGGCGAATTCGCAACGCCTCCTTTAATAATTGCTCGGCCTCGACGTAACGTCCCACCGCATGATAGCAACCCGCTAAACTGGTTTGACTGTACGCCAACTCCTCGACGTCAGGCTCCAAGTGTTTCTTACGCAGTGCCAGGGCTTGCTCGTCAAGTTTCGCGGCCTCCGCGTAGCGGCCCAACGCAAAGTAGACGTAGCTCAGGCCATGGAGCGAATCGGCCAAGTCAGGATCATCCGTGCCCCAATTCTTGGAGCGAATCGCCAGGGCCCGTTCGTGAGCCCGCGCCGAGTCGTCGTAACGAACAAGGTCGTCGTAAAAGATCCCCAGTTCTTCCAGTGCGTCCGCGACCTGATCGTCATCGCGGCCCAACGCCTTCTCTAACGCCTCCACTTTGGCTTGGTAGAGCTTTTCCGCTTCATCGTAGCGTTCCAGATTCTCCAGACAGCCCGCCAGTTCGCTCAAGCTAAAGAGTGTCTCCTCGTGCGTTTCCCCGAACATCCGACGGCGAATGTCCAGCGCTCGTGTGTAAAGCGTCGCCGCGTCCTCATAGCGATTCTGGTTCCAACAACAATCTCCAAGCCAATGGAGCCGCCGCGCGATCTCGGCATCATCGCGGGGGCGACTCTTTTCGGCCAGCTCCAGGCTGCGCTTGCGCAAAGCCTCCTCGTCGGCGTATCGCTCCGTTTGCTGATAGGCCGAAGCCAGTACTTGACGAATGATCTCGGTATTCTCGTGGGTGGTTCCAAGCTTTCGTTCGCGAATCGACAACGAACGCTGATAGTGGGGAATCGCCTCGTCACGCTTCCCGTGGTTCCAAAGATCATCCCCCAACTCGTCCAGAACCAACGCGAGCTGCTGGTCGTCCCGTCCGTAGGCTTGCTCGGCTAGTGCCAAACCCCGCTCGCGATAGAGTAAAGCCTCGGCGTAACGCTCTTGACGTTGATAACAATCCGCGACGAGTCGGTGAAAGGTGCTTCGCAGGTCATGCCGATCCGATACGACCTGCTCTGAGAGAACGAGCATGCGTTTGCCATAGTC
>JBGTHH010000950.1:0-3388 GCA_041746275.1 Pirellulaceae bacterium
TGGATTTACCCAATCGACGGCTGTTCGATTGTTTCGAGGCACGCGTCGCCTTGGCCAAGGAGTTTCGGAAGTATCGCCCGCAAGTCGTCATCGGATTCGGTGACAAGACGCCACTGGCTTCGCCCGATCACTGGCAAGCCATGCAGATCACCGATGCGGCGGTGTTTTACTCGCGACTGACCAAGTGGGACGCGGAGTTTGATGGTCTGCCGGTCCACACGATCGCGGCCCAACTCTACTTTCGACTCGCCTTTGAACCACAGAATCTGGGCGGCTTTCCCAGCCATTTCACGGTCGATATCTCCGACACGCTGGACGCCAAGCTCAACTCGATTCGTTGCTACGAGACGCAGTTTCCCACCGCGAAGGCCCACGTCTTCGAGCGAATTCGCGGCGCGGCACTATTGGCCGGCGCGGCCTCTGGCTTTCAGGCTGGTGAAGTTTTCGTCAGCGCCCGGCCGCTCGGGTCCAAGGATCTGATGAAGACCACGCTCGGCCTCTGATTCTTCCCTCGTTCGGCGTTGCTCCACAGGCCAGCTCGCGCGATTCCGGAAGAATTTTGAAAGTCGCCAACTTTCCGCGCGCGCTATCGCGGTTGACTTCGTTAAGGGTACTAGTGCGTTGTCACGATTAAGAATGCGGGTTGGAGTACAGCCTTTAGGCTGCAAATTACCGGCTAAAGCCGGAACTCCAACCCTAAAATTCAGAATTGACAGAGCACTAGCTCGATTCACTATGCACACCCAGCCGGGCCTTGCCACGTTCGCTTACGTTAACCGTGAGAGTACGTGCCGGCGGGTGTCCCTTTTCGGAGTTCGTTCTCGTGGTTTACCGCGGATCGCAAACCATCACCCTCGATCAACTTCTCGCTCTCAATGACGAGATGGCCGCGCTAGTACGAGCCGGCATTCCACTCGAACAGGGTCTAACTGAGTTGGGACAGGAAATGCCCGGAAAACTCGGGGCGTTGGCCAGTTTCATCGGCGCTCGGCTCAGCGCGGGTGAGACACTTTCCCAGGTCCTGGCCCACAACGAGGAGCGATTCCCGCGACTGTGGCGCGCGGTGGTTCTGGCGGGACTGCGCAGTGGTCAGCTCTCGTCTGCCTTGGAGTCGCTATCGGTGACCGGGCGGCGGATCGCCGAACTGCGGCGAGGCATGGGGTTGGCACTGATCTACCCGCTATTGGTCGTTTTGCTCGGCTATGCCTCGTTCGTATTTGTGGCGACGATCCTGGCTCCGACGACGTTTCTGTTCGTGGAACGTCTCACGAAGTCCCCCGACCCATGGCTGGCTTGGCTCGTGTGGCTAGGGCAATCCGCAATGATGTGGAGTCCGTGGCTTCCCGTCGTGCTACTCGGAGTGTGTGCGATGTGGTGGCAACGGTCTCGTAGTGTTCCGCAGCCGATGGTTTCGACTCGCTCGAGTTGGTTCACTAGGTGGCGTCCCTTGACGGCGGCCATGCGGGATGGACGCATGGCCAATTTCGCCGAGGTGCTCGCGTTGCTCCTCCGCCATGAAGTGCCTCTGTCCGAGTCGTTGATCCTGGCGGCCGATGCCAGCGGCGACACGGAACTGTGTCGCGAGGCGGTCTCCTTTTCCAAACAGTTGGATCGCGGAGAGCGGCCGGCACCGGGCGATGAACACCTGCGGTCGTTCCCGCCGTACCTGGTCTGGTTGATCTCGGTGGGAGGCGATCCCGCCAGTCTGAGTCAGTCATTGATTGGCATGGCACAAATGTACCGCCAACGTGCCGACCGCACAGCGCAATGGGCGACTTTCTATGTACCGATCTTGATCACCGCGATCGTCGGGGGCGGGGTGGTGTTGCTGCAAGCCTTGGTTGTGTTCCGTCCGATCTGCAAACTTCTATTCGATCTCGGGAAACCACTCTAAATGGCTGACGCTTTCGATCCACGTTCTTCGGACGAGGCCCTGGAGTTGTCCGAGCGCTTGGCACGACTGGCGAACTCGGGCTTTCCGCTCGCCGCTGGCCTGCAGGCGGCCGCTTCGGAATGTGACAATCCGCGGCTGGTTGCCGGGCTGCGGATGGTCGCCCAGCGAATTGAACGTGGTGAACCACTCGAGGAGATCATTCGCAACTCGCCAGACTGGTTCCCTCGACACCTCAGCGGATTGGTGATCGCGGCCCTGCATACCGGCACGCTCGGCACCGCGCTCACGGAGCTACTGGAACACCAACGCGCCGCGAGCAGTCTGCGTTATGCCATCTTGCGCAGTCTGGGCTATCCACTTGCAGTATTTAGTTTGGCCTTGGCCTTGTTCCTGCTGATTCTGTTTTTCGTGTCGGAACCGTTCGGACACATGTTCGAGGAGTTTCAACTTGAGCTGCCGATCATTACGCGAATTCTCTTGCGTTCCCGGGAGATAGGGTTTTGGGTAGTACTTGGTGTCGGAGGACTGATCGCGGTGGCGGCCTTGGCAGCACGCCGCTTTGTGCGACCCGCCACATGGTCACGATTCGTGTCTTATGTACCGATCTTCGGCCCTTTGGTCTATTGGTCGGGCGTCGCGCAGTGGTGCGGATTAGTCGGCATGTTGGTCAAGCATCACATCACGCTGCCGGAAGCGTTGAAGCTCTCGGCGGAAGGCGTGGGCAACCCGTACGTGGGCCAACTCGCGCTGTCGTTAGCCGAGGGCGCGGAGCAGGGGCATGAACTCTCCGACTTGATCAAGCAACACCGCTCGCTGCCCAAGTCGCTGGTTCCCCTGATTCGCTGGGGTGAGAAGATGGATTCGTTGCACGAGGCGTTCGCCACGGGACGCGAGTTATTTGACCGACGCGTTCGCATGCGAGCCATGCTGCTGCAGTCGATCCTGCCTCCCATCCTGTTCGTGATGATTGCCATTGGAATTCTGTTCGTTGTGGTCGCTCTGTTCGCTCCGTTATTGAATCTGCTCCACGGCCTAAGCTAAGTCACGGTGCTTTCCATGCTCGAATCTCTACTCATTGCCTTGCTCGGGGCCTTAATAATCGTCCTGCCGGGCCTGCTGCTGTGGTGGTTGTTTCAGCGAGAGCGTTATGACGCCGGGTTGCCGTGGAATCGTCTCAGGTTAAGAAGTGAAGTCGTCGTCGGATTGCTACGCTTCGCTGCTTTACCACTCTTGATTGGCGGACTCTTTGTCGCGGGCGTGCTGTTGTTTTCCGTGTCGGGGTTTTTCCTGTGCGGTGTGGCACTCGTCATCTTAATTACGGTGGTGGTGCAGTATTTCGCGGCCGAGCAACAGTCATTGTTGTGGATGTTGACCGTGGCGGCGGAACGTAATATCCCGCTGGAGTCCGCGGCGCGGGCGTTCGCCGAGGAACGTCATGACCTGATTGGTAGACGCGCGATGCTGTTGGCGGACAATCTCGAAGCCGGGGTGCCT
>JBGTHH010000951.1:0-4367 GCA_041746275.1 Pirellulaceae bacterium
CGTGTCCTTCTAGGTGCCCGCAATGTCCTTCTTGCGTCGGGAGACATTTCTTGCGGGTTTCGTATCGGCGGCTACTTTCTTGCCTGCTGCCTTGGTGACGACAACGCGCTCGAAGTCAAGCGGGTCGGTCGCCGCCACAGAAACGGCCACTTTGCTTATGATAAGGCTGATGACTACCACCAATCCGCCACCTGCATCCGCGATCGACCGCCCCGCCTCGTTTCACACGACGCGCTGGTCCGTGGTTCTCGCGGCACAGGGGAAGTCGTCGGCGGATGCGCGGCAATCACTCGAGACGCTCTGCCAGCAGTACTGGGCACCCTTGTATGCCTACGTGCTACATCGCGGACATGCGGAACACGACGCACAAGACTTGACGCAGGCGTACTTCGCCCGCTTGTTGGAAAAGGATTGGCTGTCAGCGGCGGAGCGCGAACGAGGGCGATTTCGTTCGTTTCTGCTGATGACCTTGAAACGATTCCTCGCCAACGAATGGGATCGCTCGTAGGCACAAAAGAGGGGCGGTGTCGTTAAGATCGTCAGCATGGATACCGCAGCGAGGATCTCGATTCCCGATCGCGAAGGTAGCTCGGCGGAGGCACTGTTCGAGCGACAATGGGCGCTGACTATCCTGGAATCCGTCATCACACGACTGGCTGCGGAGTATGCCGCCGCAGGTCGCACGACAGAGTTTGAGTCGCTTAAACCTTGCTTGACCGCTGGTCGGGGCAGCACCGATTACGATGCTTTGGCAATCGCATTGGGTATTCAATCGGCATCCGCCAGAAGCTCCGTGCATCGCTTGCGAAAGCGATTTCGCGAACTGTTTCGCCAAGAAGTCGCTGGCACTGTGGCCGATCCTGCCGACGTGGACGACGAAATGCGTTCTGTGATCGCAGCCCTGGCCTAGCGGACGTCGCCACAGCAAGCGGCAGTGAAGCCAATCTAGAAACTCGGCCGTTTTTCGGGGAGACTGCGTCACTTTTGCGAAAAATGGCGATTCTCAGCTACGATCCTCCGCGGATTCTTAATTTATAGGTATGAGCACGGAACTACCTACAAAATGCCCCCGCTGCGGCGGTCCGCTTGATCGCGACCAACTCGCCGGACTTTGCCCGCGCTGTTTGGCACAGCAAAATTTTGCCACCGACACGGCTGCCCCCGACGGTTCCCCGCGATCTTCGTTGCCACCCTTCACACCCAACGAAATCGCCAAAAATCTGCCGCAACTCGAAGCGATCGAATTCCTCGGGCGCGGCGGAATGGGAGTCGTGTACAAGGCCCGCCAAAAGTCGCTCGGTAGAACAGTCGCACTCAAGCTGCTCGCCCCTGAACGAGTGTCTGACCCGAAGTTCGCGGAGCGTTTCGCTCATGAAGCCAAGGCGCTCGCGGCACTCAACCATCCCAACATCGTCACCATTTACGACTTTGGCAAGGCAGGCGAGTTTTACTATTTGCTGATGGAGTTCGTCGACGGCGTGAATCTGCGTCAAGCCATGTCGACTTGTCGCTTGACGCCTGAACAAGCGCTGTCGATCGTGCCGCCCGTTTGCGAAGCGTTGCAATATGCGCATGAGCACGGCATCGTGCATCGTGACATCAAGCCAGAGAATCTCTTGCTCGACAAAGAGGGACGTATCAAGATCGCGGACTTCGGTATCGCGCAAATCCTAAGCGTGGAATCGGCGGTGAACGATCCGTTTGAATCGCAGCCAGCCGGTACGCCGCAGTACATGGCTCCGGAACAGAAGGCTCATCGTCGCACGGATCATCGCGCCGACATCTACAGCCTCGGCGTGGTGCTGTACGAGATGCTCACCGGCGAACTGCCCGCGGACAAACTGCAACCGCCTTCCAAGCGTGTGCAAGTGGATGTCCGGATTGATGAAATCGTACTCCGTGCCTTGGAGGCAAAGCCGGAACTGCGATTTGCGACGGCATCGGAGTTTCGCACGACGGTGCAGGCGGCTGTGCGTTCGACACCGAATCCGCAGGTGCCATCGCCTTCGCACCCGCCCCGAGAAGTCGCGATTGCGCTCACGATCACCGCTTGTTTTGCAGGTGTGATGTCACTGTTTCTCGTCCTGGACTTTGGTGTTTCGATAAGAAATCCGGCCATCGTGGCGCTCGGTGTCATGTTGGTAGGAGCCCCGTTCATCCTGTTAGGATCGCTTGCCTGGTGTGATCGCGCAGCGCGAGCCACGCTTCCAGAACTGCAGCAACGATCGCGACAAGTATTGCGAGTCGCCGCGGGCAGCGCGGTGTTACTTTCGTTGATTGTGCTACCACTCGGCCTGTTCTTCGTTCGGTCGCTTATTGCAGAACGAGGGAACTGGAATCCAAATCTGGACGAAGGCGTGATTGTACCGCTGTCATGGATCGGTATGATCGCGATTCCCTGGGCAGCGATAGTGTTGATGCGAGCGGACTTGTCGCGGCGCGAGGCAAGGACAACAGCCCCCCTGGATTCAACATCAGAACTTAACATCGGTCCTCCGCGTTTTTCCCGCGCCGCGATCGTGGGTGCCTGTTGGATACCAGTAACCTTTCTGTCGTTCGTAGCCGTTGCCCTCGCCAGCTACCAGTATCGAAGTGGCAGGTCTATGGAACCAGACTCTGGAGCCGAGTGGTGGCAACCGGCGATTATAGGTCCCACGATTATGGTTCCCATGATCATTCTGGGCGTGGCTGGCCCGTTCGGGACCACGATTCTTGGCTGGTTCGCGGCGTCTCAGATACGGCGATCGGCAGGACGAATCTATGGCCTGCAACTGGCGGTGTTCGACGGATTGGTGTATCCGCTGATGTTGATGAGCGCGATCATTGCGGTCGGAGGCGTGGCGCTGGCCAAGATGTTCGTTGATTTCTACGCGAATCCATCCGTCGTCGATGATCCCAGGATCAATCCACCCCTCGTGACACGATTGGCAAACGGGACCTCATCGAACATCGAGGTTGTGGTCTTCCTGGCGGTGATCGTTGCCATTGTCGTGAACGTGTTGATCGTCCGCACTGTGCTGCGAGCCGTACGGACTCCGTTGCCCGAATCCACTGGTGGTGCGCTGCCGGCCGAGAGCGCACTGATCACTGAGTAATCTTCCCACGCCACAAGGCCATCGATTCACTTATAGTAGTGATTGATGTCTACCACCCAACCGCCACTTTCTTCAGTAATCAACCGTCCCGGGGCGTTTCATACGACGCGCTGGTCCGTGGTGCTCGCGGCACAGGGAAAGTCGTCGGCGGATGCGCGGCAATCGCTGGAGACGCTGTGCCAGCAGTACTGGGCACCCTTGTATGCCTACGTGCGACACCGCGGCCATGCGGAACATGACGCACAAGACTTGACGCAGGCATTTTTCGCCCGCTTGTTAGAAAAGGATTGGCTGTCAGCGGCGGAACGCGAACGAGGGCGGTTTCGGACTTTCCTGCTCATGGCCTTGAAGCGATTCCTCGCTAACGAATGGGATCGCTCGCAGACACGGAAACGTGGCGGTGGTGTCCCGCTGGTGAGCCTGGACGGAGTCGATCCGATGGCGATGGCAGACCGCAAGTCGCTGTCCGCCGAGTCACTGTACGAGCGGCGCTGGGCGCTCACCGTGCTGGAGTCGGTGATGCAACGCCTGCGGGACGAGCACGAGGCGGCGGGTCGGTTGGCGGACTATGAGCGGCTCAAACCGTGTCTCACCGCCGAGCGTGGCGGCATCGACTACGAATCGCTCGCTGCCGCGATGCACATCCAGCCCGCCTCGGCGCGAAGCGCGGTGCATCGCCTGCGGAAACGCTTCCGCGAACTGTTTCGCGACGAAGTGGCCAGCACGGTGGCCGACCCGGCGGATGTGGACGACGAGATGCGGGCCGTCATCGCCTCGCTGGACTCGACGTAGGCTTTGGGAAATCATTCGCCACAAACGTTCGATGCTCGCTGCCTCGGCGCACTCAGACTCTGCGGGTAGCCAGTTGTCCCGACACGGGAGAGCTGTCCCCCTTGAGATTGACCATGCCATGTCCTAGGATGCGACGAGCCTCGCGCGACGCTGCGCTGCCTGTTTTGTCGTGCCCACGTGTTGGAATTCCCACCGCCCTCATCTTGAGAGAACATCATGCGAAATCGACTCTTTCTTAGTTTCTGTGTCTTGTCGATCATGTCGACGGTTCGCGCCGCGGACCTTCCTCAACCGATCGTGACGGGCTTGAAGAGTCCCGAGTCGGTTTGCTTGGGACCGAACGGCGCGGTCTATGTCACGGAGATCGGCGAGTTTGATAAAGACGGAGATGGCCGAGTTTCGATCATCAAGGACGGCCAGGCGGTAGCGTTCGCGACCGGCTTGGACGACCCGAAGGGCATCGTGGCCTCGCCAGACGCG
>JBGTHH010000952.1:0-3862 GCA_041746275.1 Pirellulaceae bacterium
CACCACACGGCAACTTCCCGCCTGTCCCACGGGCACGAGGCACGCTAAGCTAGAACTCACGCCCCTTTGAGCCTTCCTGAGAGCGAATCGAACTGCTCCTGACATCATGCCGAATTGGATTCGTATCGCGGCCGTTGATGATTGCCCACCCGGTCAAGCTCGCGAACTGTTGGCTGCTGATCGTATTGTGGCATTGTATAACGTCGAGGGCGAATTCCATGTGCTCGATGGCATCTGTCCTCATCAGGGCGGTCCTTTGGGTAAAGGCATCTTGGCGGGATGTGTCGTGACATGTCCGTGGCATGGCTGGCAATTTGATGTCACTACGGGCCAGCACCAATCGAATCGATCGCTGCGGCATGATCGCTGGGCGGTGAAAGTCGAGGCAGGCAGCGTGCTCGTGGACCTTGATTCATGATCCACTATCGTCCGTTTTTGAATAGCGATCCCCCCGCGATCGCCGAGATTTGGCGGAGCCAAGCTCCCTCTTGGGCGTTGATCCAGCCGATGACCCCGGCGGTCTTGGACGAGTTAGTATTCTCCAAGCCCTATTATGATCGGCAAGGTCTGATCTTGGCGTTGGAAGATGACCAACCGGTTGGTTTCGCGCACGCGGGCTTTGGACCCGATCCGGCGTATCGGCGTTTGGAGTTCTCGCGAGGCACTACCGCATTACTGCTGGTAAAACCACATCCCGCACACGAGTCGATTGCCCAGGAACTGCTAAGGCACAGCGAACAGTACCTGCGATCCCAGGGGGCAACCACGTTGCTGGGCGGAGCGACCCAAGAGCTGGCTCCTTATTATTTCGGATTGTACGGAGGCAGTTTGCTCCCCGGCGTCCTGGCTGCGGATACCGCCACGGTTCAGCTCTATCGCTCGGCGGGATATCGCGAGCGAGAATTCTGTCGCATCCTGCGGCGCGAGCTGGCGGGGTTTCGTCCACCGGTCGATCGTAACTTGATGCAACTTCGGCGGCAGTTCCAACTTCAGAAAGAACTCGAGGCATTGCCCACGACTTGGTGGCACGCCAGTCTCTTCGGATCGACTGACGTCTTGCGATTCACATTGGTCCCTAAATCTGGCGGATCGCCTGTCGTCACCGCGAGCTTGTGGGATATCGAGCCGCTGGCAAGTTCCTGGGGTGTGCATGCCATGGGCTTGCTCCAACTGCAAGTTCACGATGACACGTCGACGTCGACGCTCGTGACGTTCTTTCTGGGAGAGCTCGTCCGCCAGTTGCAGGATTACTCCACCACCATGGTCGAATGTCAGGTGGCTGTGGATGACTCCGTGTTGGCAACCGTTTGTCGACAACTTGGTTTCGAGGAAGTTGATCGAGGCTTGTTATTTGACAAAGAGAGCACGGCGTGAAACCGCTGTAGACACAGGCGGGAATCTCGCCACACTATAGTCAGTTATCGCGCTGGGTAATGATTCCGTGATACGGAGTGGCGGTCGAGTGGTTCGGCGAATCGCGTCGGTTTCTCGCCGCGACAGTAACGCAGAGGACGCAACCGGGTAACCAGGAGGAAGGCATGGACCGAGTAGTTACGGTCGTTTTAGCGGGTGGCAAAGGGACGCGACTCGAACCGTTGACACGTGATCGCGCCAAGCCCGCGGTGCCGTTTGGAGGTGCGTATCGCATCATCGATTTCACGCTCTCGAATTGTCTGAACAGCGGCTTGCAGAAGATACTCGTCCTGACCCAGTACAAAGCGATGAGCCTCGATCGGCACATCAATATTGGCTGGCGCAAGCTGTTTTGCTGGGAGTTAGGGGACTTCATTGATGTCGTGCCGCCACAACAACGGATCGACGAGCATTGGTATCGCGGGACCGCCGACGCCGTCTACCAAAACATCTATGCCATTGAAAAGGAAGACCCGGATTACGTCGTGATTCTGGCTGGCGATCACGTCTACAAGATGAATTACCAGCGCATGGTGGACTTCCACAAAGAACACCAGGCCGACGTCACGGTGGCCGCCCTGCGCGTTCCCATCGAGACCGCCGCGGGACAGTTTGGCGTCATGGAAATCGAGACCGACTCGCGGATCATCGGATTTGAGGAGAAGCCGATGGTGCCGAAGTGCGTCCCCGGCAGCAACCGCGATTGCCTGGCGTCGATGGGCATCTATGTGTTCTCGGCGCGTTTCATGTACGAGCAGCTCTGCCAGAATGCGGCCCAGGTCGATGCCGGGCACGATTTCGGGCGCGACATCATTCCGTCGATCATCAATTCGCAGCGTGTTTTCGCTTTTCCCTTTCGCGATGAAAACCAAAAGGAGGAAGCTTACTGGCGCGATGTCGGCACGTTGGACGCCTACTACGAAGCCAACATGGACTTGGTCCAAGTCGATCCCCTGTTGAACGTCTATGACGACTCGTGGCCGATTTGGACACATCGTCCCAATGTGCCGCCCCCCAAGTTTGTCTTTGCCGAGGAATCTCCGGACGGTCGCCGCGGTCAGGCATTGGACAGCGTGGTCTGTGCTGGTTCGATCTTGTCGGGCGGCAGTGTACAACGTTCGATCATCGGTGCGCAATGCCGGATTAACAGCTACGCGCACGTCGATGATTCGATCCTGTTCGATTGCGTGGACGTCGGGCGACACGCTCGAGTGCGTCGCGCGATCATCGACAAAGGGGTCAAGATTCCGGCAGGCGCGGAGATCGGTTACGATCACGAACAGGACCGCCGCCGCGGCTTTACCGTGAGCGAGAACGGCATTGTCGTGATCGGCAAGACAGCGGGTTCGGAAACCCTGTTCGACGCCGCTTGACTCTACCCACGCCTGTGCAGCGAAAGGTGATCATGTCGACAACCGGGTTGAGCATGGTTGGATTCCTATTGCCCATCGCCGTTCTGTTGGTCGAGCCGAACTGGGGACGAGCCGCGACCGGGGACGGCGAGGTTGAGATCACCGCGGTGGATCAGGCGACCGGCGAGACGTTGGCGGTGCGGATGCATTTAAAGGACAGCCGCGATCGACCCGTTCTGCCACGCGGCACCATCGGCTGGAAAGATCATTTCGTCTTCGATGGCAAGATCCTGCTGACCTTGCGACCGGGGGCCTATACTTTCGAGGTCGAACGCGGTCCGGAGTATCGCATCCGGCGCGGTCACTTTACCATCGAACGGCGCGCTAAAGATGCTCATGTCGTGTCGATGGAGCGTTTCGTTGACATGCAGCAGGAGGGATGGTGGTCGGGTGATCTGCATGTCCATCGTCCGCTCCCGCAAATCGAAGTGTTGATGCGCGCCGAGGATTTGCATGTCGCGCCGGTCATCACCTGGTGGAATCAAAACAATCCTTGGGCGAGCCAGGCAGCTCCCGCGTCACCGCTCACGGCGTTTGATGGCAATCGCTTTTATCACGCCATGGCGGGCGAAGACGAACGCGAGGGAGGAGCGCTGCTGTACTTCAATCTCGACGAGCCCCTTCCGATTCAGGAGGCCGAACGCGAATATCCGTCACCGGTGAAGTTTCTGGAACTCGCACGCGAGCAGCGCGACGTTCATGTCGATATCGAGAAGCCCTTTTGGTGGGACATGCCCGTCTGGATCGCCACGGGAAAAGTCGACTCCATCGGCTTGGCGAACAATCACATGTGTCGCAGTGAGGTGTTGAACAACGAAGCCTGGGGCAAGCCTCGCGATCCCAAGTTTTATCCTGGTGCATATGGCAACGGCCGGTGGTCGCAGGACATTTACTATCACCTGTTGAATTGTGGCTTGCGAATTCCACCGTCGGCCGGAAGTGCTTCGGGAGTATTGCCAAATCCCGTGGGCTATAACCGCGTGTACGTGCAATGTGGCGACGATTTCACCTACGAGAACTGGTTCGCCGGTCTGCGG
>JBGTHH010000953.1:0-16309 GCA_041746275.1 Pirellulaceae bacterium
GGTGGTGAAATGCTCAGCGAGGCCTTCAACGATGGTCCCGCCTACACCAACGCCGCCGGCAATGATATCAATCTGGCCCTCGCGAACGGTATCGATCTTTCAGTGCAGATCAAGGCCGAACAGGGTGCCGGTGCGGTGACCGCACCAACCGGACATACTGGCAACAATTTGTATTTGCAAGATACGCGCGATTGGTATGCGATGCACGGAGCGGGTACGAAAACCGCCGCCAACATCTTGATGGCCGATGGTTCGGTTCAAGTCTTTACCGACGAGAACAACGATAAGTTCCTGAATCCTGGTTTCGCAATCGCCGAAGGACTGAGCGACGATATCTATGCCACCACCGGCTACCGTGGCCCGGACGTGGAGTTGCCCGCCGCTCGGATGTTCAACGGCATCTTCCTGATCAAACTGCAAAAGCTCTCGAAGTTCGAGTAAGCCGCGGGGACGATCGAGAATAGGTTGTCTGTCTGAAGTTCGAGGATGTGAAAATCAAGGCAAGTTCATCCGTGGTGTAATGGCCACGCCCTTGCCGCAGAGGAGTTTCTTCAAGATGTCTGGCGCGATGCGTCGCGCCAGACGTCTTGTTGTTATTGTTCAACGTTCAGCATGGGTGACTAAAGATGAGAAACAGGGCATTGATCTTCGCGTTGCTGTTTGTGCCGTTGCTGGGCATCGCCGTGGTGACATGGCTCAGCGCGACGGTCACTTATACCGCTACTTGGCAAGGTCGCGAATTGCGGGTGACGCGCGATGGGCGCTGGATTCGCGCCGACGTGGCGCAAACGCTTCGACCCGATCCCCACGCCGCGTCGCAGCCCCAGGCGAACCCAGTTGAAACGTCGCATGACTTCGGTCTCATGGACCCGCTGACCATGGGACGCCACACGTTTGTCATTCGCAACGAAGGGACTGCACCGCTGCTGTTAAAACAGGGCCCTACGACGTGTAAGTGTACGCTCAGCAAGATCTCGCGTGATGCGATCGAGCCCGGCGAAGAGGGAGGTGTGGTCTTGGATTGGAATACCGGCCGTGACCTTGTCTATTCCCATGAAGCCACGATCTATACGAATGATCCCACCCAGTCGGCGATTCGTTTCCGAGTGCATGGCACGGTTCGCAAACAACTCGGCAGCGAACCGCCCGTGGTGAACTTTGGGGGCATTTCTCCGGGAGACGCGGGGAGTGCGGAACTGCTCGTCTATTCTCAAGTCTGGGATGATTTTGAGATTGTGGGAGGTGAGACCAATGTCGATGGTCTGACGTGGTCTGTGGAAAGGGTTCCCCCCGACAGCGACGCGTTGGACGGTGTCGAAGCCGTGCGACGTATTCTGGTTCGTCTGCCTCCAGACCAGCCTCAAGGAGATGTATCCGGTCAACTCACATTGCGCGTGCAGCCAAGTGGCGGTGATCCGACGGAGTTGCAGCTTCCCGTCACGGGCAAGGTGTTTCGACGACTGGCGGTCTACGGACCAGCCATTACAGTCGACGGTGTGATTGACATGGGGCACACGGAGGCCGGTGAATCGTTGAGGAAACGCTTGGTGCTGAAGGTCCGCGACGAGCTGCAAACACTACCCGTCACCGCCATCCGATGCGAACCGGAATTCATTCAAGCCACAATCGTCCCTTATCGCGGTCAGAAGGAACAGGCGGGGCTCATGTACTTGGATGTGGAGATTCCCGCGACCGCGCCGGCTTGCTCCTATTTGGGCGTCCCGCTCGGTGATTTGCGAATCGAGTTCGATCATCCGCGAATCCCCAGCCTGGACTTGAAAGTGAAGTTCGCGGTCATGGGTCATGAACGAAAGGCGAGATGAGTCGTACGATGATGAGTCCACAAACAAAAGCGGCGCAAGTGTCGGGCATACGCGTCGGAGAACGAGCCACCGCGGTCGAGGTCATCTGTTGCAAGTGCCAAGCGGTAAACGCGGCGG
Source organism: Pirellulaceae bacterium (assembly GCA_041746275.1). Lineage (GTDB taxonomy): Bacteria > Planctomycetota > Planctomycetia > Pirellulales > Pirellulaceae. Next base: position 1,941 of record JBGTHH010000953.1, read on the forward strand.
ATCGCAGGTTCTGTTCGGCGTGCGGGCAGAGCCTATGGGAAAAGTGCCTGGTGTGCGGCACGGAGTGCAGTTCCAACGAGACCTTTTGCGGTGGCTGCGGGATCAATCTCAAAGACTTCGTGCAGAAGCAGACGGAGGATATCGAGGCCGCGTTGACGGCGGTCACGAAGCTGGAGCGGCGCTTTGAGCTCGATCAAGCCATTCGCACCTTGCAAAAACTAACGCTCGTCGACGATTCCCGCTTGGCCGCCCACAACGCCCGTGTCCGCGAACAACTGGCCTACTTGCGCCAGAAGGCCGAGCAACAAGCGGCCGAGCTGCAAGTCGGTGTGCAGCGGATTCGCGACATGATCGAAGCCCATGCTTACGGAGAGGCGACTCGCTTGCTCGACAAGTTGCCCCGCGCGCTGCGCACCGAAGAAACGGAGCAACTCAGCAAACTGGCCTCCGCGAAGCACGCGGAGATCCTAACTTTAACGGCGGAGATCCGGGCGGCCATCGAGACCAAGCAATACCTGGACCTAGCTCCCAAGATTCAACGTCTCCTGGTTATCAAGCCAGATGCCGAGAACATTCGGAAGCTCGCCGATCAAGTGCGCGATCGATTGTTAGTTGCCGCGCGGAAGCAGTTGGCGGGACATGAATATAAGAAGGCGGCGGGCTTGATGGCCCGCATTCCCGAATGTGCCAGCAACAAGGAGGTCGAGCAACTGCGACAGGAGATTGCGGAGTTCAACTGGTTAACTAGTGACCTACATCGTTCGCCCATCATTGATGAACCCTTGATCGAGATCGCGAAGCGGTTCGCCAAGTTGTCGCCAGGCGATAAGGCCAACTTGGAATTGTGCAGCAAGTTGTTTCGCCACGAAGCTGCGTTATCGTCCACAATCTTACCCGCGGCGACTCGCTTTCCGGCCACCCCTTGGGCCAAACGTCCCGAGCGGACTCACGTCGGCTGTCCCGTGGACTGGCTGGGCGGCTCCCAGCGTTTGCTGATCCCGGACGCGGCCGCGAGTTCCTCTTGGCAGGCACATCCTGGTCGGTTCTTTGTGGCTGCGGGACTCGCCTTGCAGGGGCTCGGGCTGGCGCAAGTTGAAACAAATCTGCACAAAGCCGAGAAGCACGGCTTGCTCGGACAACTGTCCTTTGGCAAACGAAAAGAATCCGTCGCGCGCGCTTGGGGTATCGACGTGGGAGACTCGTCGGTGAAGGTCGTGTGTTTGACAACGGTTCCCGATCAAGGAGCCGCCACGTTGGAATACTGTCAAGTCTTCCCGCACAGCATCCCGCTGAATCGCCCCGAATCCGAATCGTGTCGCGGCAAGGTCTTGTCGGAAACCATCGGTGCCTTCCTCGGTCAACAGACGGTGGAAAAAACGGACCAAGTGTGTGTCAGCTTTCCGGGACATCGCGTTCTGGGTCGATTCTTACGATTGCCCGCCACTGCGCCTAAGAAGCGGTTGGAGATGATCCAATTCGAGGCGCGTCAGCAGATCCCTCTGCCCTTGGACGAATTGGCTTGGAGCCACCAATCGTTTCCCGATGCGGAAGGCCAGGGTGGCGGATCGGAAGACTATCCGTTGTATAACACGCTGCTTGTGGCCGCCAAGCTGCAAGATGTCCAAGAGTTGCTACGCGTCTTGATGGAGATCCATTTGCCGATCCATGTGCTCCAGAGCGACTGTTTGGCGTTGTACAACTTCGCGGTCTATGAGGGCTTGCCTGAACTGGCTACCTCGTTGGCCAAAGGAAGACGCCCGTCCACGGCGATCGTTGATGTCGGGATGGCTGCCACGAACCTTGTATTTTCACTTCAGGACCGTCCTTGGTTTCGTAGTTTTCGCGTTGGGGGCGATCATTTTACCGACGCCGTTGCCAAGCAATTGCATGTCACCAAGGATCAGGCCGAGGCACTGAAGTTTCAGCCGACGCGCATGCGGCAGCTTAGTCTTTTGTATCGCACCTACGATCCGGTCTTGTCACAGATCACGTTGGAAATCCAACGTTCCTTGGAGGCCTTTCATAAAGAGACAGGGCAACCCGTCGCGAACTTGCTGGGTGTCGGTGGTGGTTTCCGCCTGCATGGGCTATGGCGTTATCTTCTCTATGGAGGCCGAGATTAACGTGCGGAATTTCTTCACACTTTGCCTCCGATGCTTGATCGTCACTCCATGTTTCGTGAGCCTGTCTGGCTGCGGGGGAGGTATGGACCAGAACGACATGCGACGCCAAGCAATCCGGCGCACTCGAGACGATGATGACCCGCAGCCGACCAGTGCTGTAGCTCAGAATGCCGTGCCGTCCGAACAACCGGGCGAGCTTGGGTCCGCCGATCCGACCGTGCGGACGCCCGCCACGACGGATAAGGCTTCGCCAGTTGTTCCGGTTACTTCTACAGCACGGAACGTGGACGAAAACTCCGGCGGCAACGTCGCCTCCCAGATTTCTGCCGAGGAATACGTTCCGCCCGCGATCCCCACTGCACCGCTATCGGCTGTGGAGCAGCGGGAGTGGACGCTGAAGAACTTTGAGCGGATCGGCGAAGCTTGGAATGCTTACGTTGCGGACAAGAGCTACCTGCCCAACCCGATTTTTGGAGATAGTAACCAACCGCTATTGAGTTGGCGTGTCGAGTTGTTGCCCTACCTGGGACTATCCCACCTTCATGCGGAGTTTCGACTTAATGAAGCCTGGAGCTCGCCTCACAACAAAAAGTTGCTGTCCAAGATTCCCCCGGTCTTTCAATCACCAGCCAGGTTCGATTCTCGGACCAATTACTTGGCCATTACGGGGCGCAGCACGCTCTTCAACGGCACCAAGAAAACCCTGCCCATGCGCGTGGAGGACGGTGTTGAAAACACCCTGGCAATCGTCGAAGTCGACGACGAACTGGCCCTGCCGTGGACTCAGCCCAACGATCTTCCGGCTGGCACGGTCGCGTCTTCGTCGAACCAGTCGCTCGGTAACCTGCACAAGAATGGCTTCTTCGCAATCTGGGGAGATGGCCATGCGACGTGGATTGGGGCTAAGCCGAATGAACGACACCTGATTTCCGCCTCAACCGTCGATTCCGGAGATGGGTTTCTGGCCTCGCAGATCGCGTTGGATATTCGAAGTGGTTTATCTTTGCCGACCGTGGCGCTCGCCGAAACAGCCGATGCGACCACGATCACTAACTCGGTTCCTAGGTTAGAAACTCCGTTATCCGCCCCTGCCAGCGAACCACTCCGGCCCACACGCCAAGACGCCCTCGCTTCCTCCAGGAAGAGCTCATCCACGACCGATGCCGCTTACTTGTCCGCGCGACAACCAATTCCCTCCAGCGCGGATTTGCGCGTGGCACGTGAGCTGGTTCGCGAATTATTCCAGCAAGACTACACGCAAGCCCAAACGCCCGCCGCACGCACCCAGATCGCGCGGACCATGCTAAACCGACTTCCCGAGGTGTCCGCCGACGTGGCGGAACAGTACGCGTTGCTGGATGTGGCGAGGCAGATCGCGCTGCAAGGCGGAGACGTCCGGGCGGCGCTGGATGCGACCGATCAGATCGTGTTGCGGTTTGAAACCAAGGAGACCCTGTTGCTGGAGACCTTCGAGTCCCTCGGGCGCATGGTCGAAGAACAGGGCAAGCAACAGGAACTAGTAACCGAGGCCACGGATGTCTACACGGAGTTGGTGGCGGAGCAGAAGTACGCGCTCGCGGAACGCCTCAGTCAGCTCGCCTTGTCCGTAGCCAATAAACTCAAGCGAAAGGAACTGGTCGACGAGTTCGCGCATCGCAAGCGTTGGGCTGCTGAAGCTCGTACGCTCTTCCAAGCGGCCGAAGAGGGACTCGCGACCCTGGAGCAGACTCCCGACGATCCCCGCGCGAATGGAGCGGTGGGGGCCTACCTGTGCTTGGTCAAGCAAGACTGGTCCAATGGCCTAGTGATCTTGGCCCACGGCCATCAGCGTTCCCTGAAGAAGCTGGCCGAATTCGAACAGGGAAATCTCGCCGATCCCCAACGACAACTGGAACTGGCCGATCTGTGGTGGCAGGAAGCGGAACGGGCGTCGCCCGCATTCGCCTCGACGATGCGGGCTCGAGCGGCGCATTGGTATCAGCACGCCCTGCCAGGACTCCCGGCCGGTCTGGTGCGCATTCGGGTCGAGCGCCGCATCGCGGAGATCGAAAAGCAATTAGCCCACCCCGAGCCAAGTTAGGGATCAGCCGGAGAAGCGAGACGTTTTCCTGGTATTTACCGTGGATTGCGAGCCCGACGGGTAGTTGTGCGAAAAAGTTTGTAACACTTGGCAGGTTTCCTCGCTGAGGAGGGTGTAGAGACGAAAACACCAACTCCCGCAAAAAGGTACTTGCCATGAAAAAGCTCCTCCTCAACTCGCTTCTCTCCGTCGTGACCGTGAACTTGGTTTTCACTGCCACCATCGGCTTCGCCGACTCCAAACGTGGGAAGAGCTTCAGCTTTGGCGGCAATTCTTCCAATCGCATGCAATCCCAGAAGTCGTCCAACGGGGGGAGTAAACTGAACCTGCAAAAACTGAACACGAACATCTCCGGCAACGTTCTGAGTTCGAGAAACCAAATTCAAACCCAGACGCAGGTTCAGGGACATCTCAACAGGAACGGTTTGACTCACAAGAATCTCACCGGGAATATCCTGCAGAACAACCACGGAATCGGTACGAAGTTACAGGGCATCTCCCAGAACCACGTACAAGGCGGCCTCGGCCAGGTCCTCGGGAACAAGACTCCACTCGGCAAGATCCAGATTGGCGACGTGAAGATCCAGCTCCCGACCAATAACGTTCACGATTTCGGCAAGAGCAAACACCACGGTCAAGTGGTGCTGCCTTGGAACGCCTGGTGCCAAAGCAAGCCCAAACATTGCCACTGGTGGTACAACTACTGCGAACCGATTCGCTACTGCCATCCGACGCAATATGTTAACTACAACTGTCACTACGTCGTGTGCAACTATCGACCGGCCAACGGAGTCGTGATCGAGAACGTTCGCTGGTACTTGGGTTTGAGTGGAATTCTGTTGCCAGGAAAGGGCTTTGCCATCGAGAAGGTTGAAGCAGGTTCGCCAGCGGCTCAAATCGGACTGCAACCCGGCATGGTCATCACCCACTGCAACGGTTTTGAGATCACGACGGAAGAGAGTATGCCCGCCGCCATCGCGGGATCGAACGGAGTCCTGCAGGTGGTCGTCCTCGCCAGCCCAGAGGGTCCCAGTGGCCAAGGCACGATCATCATGACACGTGTTGCCGCCGCCAGCTTCTAGGCCAGTCGGATACGACCCGAACCATAGCCCGCGTGGATCATGGCCACGCGGGCTATCTTCGTTCTTGCCAGCCTGCGACTAGTCGCCTGTCCGCCTTTCAAATGAGGATTGCGGCATGAGGCTTGGCGTCGCTGGAATGGCACCGGGAGGTTAGAATGAAACGCGGTCGAGTTCCCCCTTTCAAGTCTTTACGTAGGAAGAATCTAGGGCCATGCGTATCTCTTGGACTACCCTCACGCTCGCCATCGGTGTTTGTCTGACCTCCGTGTTATTGGTCGTCGCGCAGACGCCGGGACGCAAAGCGGCGAACCGCGCCAAACTGCCGACCTTCGATCCGGCACAGACCAATCGCGTCTTCTTCCCGGATGTGTTCGCGCGTCTGGAAGGAGAACGCCCCGCGAACCCCAATGCCGCCGTGGTGTCCAGCGGCAGTGCGGCCATGCCCGCGGCCAGCGCATCCGCCGCCAGTGATGGTGGTGGCGGTTACGCATGGTCCAAGATCATTTCCGCCACGACCCTCGAAGATGAAGTCAAAGCCATCAAACTTGCCAGCGACAAGAACATCACGACGCCACAAGATTTCGCGGGACGAGGCTACAAGGAGATCCGCCGTGACTTCAGTGTGCTGGCGATGCTGTTCGCCGTCATTAACGAATACGACACCGATGTGCGTTGGAAGAAGGACTCGCAAGCCGCGCGCGAGATCTTTGCCCGAACGGCCTCTAATGCCAAAGCTGGCAACAACAATGTCTATAACGAAGCCAAGAAACGCAAAGACGAATTGGCGGATCTGATCAACGGCTCGGCACCAGCCGTCACGGTCGAACAACCGGACAACGATTGGTCGAAAATCGCGGATCGCTCGCCGTTGATGCAGCGTTTGCAGATCGCCGGTGAAGCCAATCTGGCTCCCTGGACTTCCAGTGCGCAAGCCTTCAGCGAGAATGTCGAGAAAGTCATGCATGAAGCGGAGATCATCGCCGCGATCTCGGAGGTGCTGACCCGGGAAGGGATGGCCGATGGAGAGGACGAAACCTATGCCGAATTCGCCAAGCTCATGAAGACCAACGCCTTGGAAGTGGTTGCTGCAGTGAAGTCCAACAATGCCGATCAAGCTCGGCAAGCGATGGGCGAAATTAACAAGGCGTGTTCAGACTGTCACGACAGCTACCGTTAGCCGCTAGTGGCCCGCTCAGGTGTCCCGTCGAGAATCTTCCGGCTGGATTTCCGCCCCCGCACCAGCCACTTAATCGGCACGCTTGCTACCCACCCAGGTCCACAGGCGACACCAAAGCGGGGAATTTCTAATTGTAAATCGGCTTTCGCCGTTGTATAACCACAGGCAGTCCAGGCGGTGGTTTCACGAGGAAACTTGCCCACCTCGACTCCCTCCCCCCCGAGAAATCCCCACCTCACACCTGTCGACGGAGACACACCAAGATGTTCCGAATCGAAGCCGGCAACGCAGGACGCTATTGTGATGGCCTCAGCCGACGCAGCTTTGTGCAACTTGGCATCGCCGGAATGGCGAGTGTTGGGCTATCGGGAGTGCTGCGAGCCCGCGCGGCTTCGGCGGCGGTGGCGAACGACCGCCGCACAACCTCGGCCATCCTGATCTGGCTCGATGGCGGTCCCGGCCACATGGATATGTACGACATGAAACCGGAGGCACCGGCGGAATATCGGGGACTGTGGACACCCATTGCGACTAATGTACCGGGCATCGAAATCACTGAGCTATTTCCCAAGCAGGCGCGCATCGCGGATAAGTTTTCGATCGTGCGTTCCCTGCATCACGACACGGGCGATCATTTCGCGGGTGGACACCGGATGCTCACGACCAAGGACATGGGAGTCAGCGGTGCCAACACCACGGGACGCTTCCCGTCGATCGGTGCCATCGTGGCCCATCAGCGTCGTGATGTTCCGTCGACCGTTCCGCCTTATGTCTCCGTTCCAGTGGCGTCCAGCATCGGCTTGCGGCCCGGCTACTTCGGGGGCAACCTGTTGGGCGTGCAGTTCAATCCATTCGAGACCGAGGGCGACCCCAACAACGACAACTTCAAAGTTCAAAACCTAAATCTGGCATCGGGGATGTCGATCGAACGCCTGGACGACCGGCGCGGACTACTTTCCCAACTCGATCAGATTCCACGCGTCGTGGAGCAACGCGGTCAGTTCGAGGCCCTGGAGCGGTTCGAGCAACAAGCCGTGTCGTTTGTTTCGGGATCGCAAGCTCGCGAGGCCTTTGACCTGAAGAGCGAAGACGAGGCGACGCGCGAGATGTATGGTCGGCACAATTGGGGACAGAGCACGCTGCTGGCGCGTCGCTTGGTCGAGGCCGGAGCCGGGTTCGTCACGGTCCACTACGGCGGCTGGGATCATCACTGGGATTTGAAAGCCGGCATGGAGAGGTATCTCCCACTCGTCGACTCGGCGGTCTCCGCACTCTTCACCGATCTGGAGCGGCGTGGATTGCTCGACACGACGCTGGTGATTCTGTGCGGCGAGTTCAGCCGCACGCCGCGGATGAATAATGGCGGTAATGGCGGCCCGCCGCTGAGCATGGGTACTCCCGGCCGTGACCATTGGGGCAACTCGATGTTCTGCCTGCTCGGTGGTGGTGGCATCAAGGGAGGACAGGTTGTTGGATCGACGGACAGTAAGGGGGAACGACCGGCCACGCGCCCGGTGCGTCCCGAGAACATTCATGCCACCATCTATCGCTGTTTGAATATCGATCCCCGACTGCAGATTCTCGATCACAGCGGTCGTCCCACTTCGGTGCTGGACGATCCCACGCCGATCGACGAGTTGTTGTAAGTCGCTTTTCCAAACGTAACGGTCTTCACCGACCACGTCACTCGTTAACTAAGTCTTGAGTGGTGCTATGCGCGAGCCTGGGAGAATTCCGCTAGTTGCCCTGGCCCTAGGGTTGCTGCTGACATCACCCGGCGTAACTGCGGAACCCTTCGACGATTTGGGCACGCGGTACGAGCGACAAGTTCAACCGATTCTCAAACGCCACTGTTTTACTTGCCACTCCGCTGACAAGTCGGAGGGCGAACTGATACTCGATCGTTTCACTTCGCTGAGCGAAATTCGCCGTGAGCCCTCGGCTTGGCAACGGGTCGCGGAGATGCTCGATAATGGCGAGATGCCGCCGCGAGACGCGGAACCGTTAGCGGACCAGCAGCGGAAGCAGTTGTTAGAGTGGACGCGTAGTTATCTCGATGCCGAGGCGCGTGACCGAGCGGGTGATCCAGGGCGTGTCGTCCTGCGTCGGCTCAGCAATGCGGAATACACCTACACACTACGCGACTTGACTGGCATCGACGGCTTGGAACCCGCCCGTGAGTTTCCGGTGGATGGTGCGGCGGGTGAGGGATTCACCAATACCGGCAATGCCCTGGTGATGTCCCCCGCGCTGCTGGCGAAGTACTTGGAGGCCGCGAAGCAAGTTGCCAACCACTTGGTGTTGTTGCCCGAGGGGGTCCGCTTCTCGCCCCACACCACGCAACGCGACCAGACTGACGAGATCCTGCAACAGATCCGCGATTTCTATCGCGAGTTCACGGATCCGACGGGAGGCGACCGCGTTAATCTGCAGGGGATCGTCTTCGATACGAATGCTGGTGGACGTTTGCCGCTGGAGAAGTATCTGGCCGCCACGCTGATCGAACGCGAGTCGCTGGCCGCAGGCAGCAAGTCGATCGCCGATGTCGCGACCGAGCATCAACTGAACGCCAAGTACTTGAACACATTGTGTCAGAGCCTCACCTCGTCCGCGCCGTCCCTGTTGCTGGACGATCTGCGCACGCGATGGCGACAAGCCCAACCACAGGACACCGCGGCCTTGGTCACGGAGATCGCGGCTTGGCAACAGGGCCTGTGGCGGTTCACCACCGTCGGGCACATCGGCAAGCAAGGCGGACCGCAAGCTTGGCTCGAACCGGTGACGCCGCTGGTCGAGCGTCAAGAACTACGCCACGCGATTCCCGCGGAGCCGTCTGACAAAATCGTAACCTTCTCGTTGATCGCCACGGATGCGGGAGATGGGAACGAGAGCGACTTCGTCGTGTGGCAGCGGCCTCGGTTGGTAAAGCCGGGTCGGCCGGATCTCTTGCTCCGCGATGTGCGTCAGACGTACGCGGCGTTGATCGCGCGACGAGCGGAGATGTTGGCCAAGACCACCGATTATCTGCGCGCGTCGGAGGAGATCGTCAGAAGTCAAGACGCGATCAACGTGGAGAATGTGGCGGCCCAACACAACGTCGATGTCGAGGGCCTCAAAGCTTGGCTTAGCTATCTCGGCGTCGGCGCGACGACGAATAAGATCGAGGGTCACTTCGCCAATCAGATTGTGAATGCCGCGGGCTATGATTTCGTCCACGGTTGGGGGAATCTCCAGACTCCACTCTTGCTGACCAATGCCTCGGATCAGCAGGTCCGAATTCCTGGTCTGATGAAGCCACATAGCGTCGTCATTCACCCGTCGCCCACGCAACGAGCCGTCGTGGGTTGGCGTTCGCCTCGCTCGGAAACCATGACGATCGAAGCCACAGTTACCGACGCACATCCCGAATGTGGCAACGGCGTGGCCTGGGCCTTGGAGTTGCGACGCGGGAATTCACGACAACGACTAGCGGTGGGGCACACACAAGGTGGCACACCCAATCAGCTCGGACCTTTCCAGAAATTGCAGATCGCGGCGGGTGACGTGGTCGCCTTGTCGATCGGCCCGCGTGATGGCAACCACGTTTGCGACTTGACGGAGATCGACTTGCGGATTGTCAGCCACGACAACGATGGCCAGACCTGGCAACTGGCCAAAGATGTATCGGGTGACGTGTTGGCGGGCAATCCTCGGGCGGACCAATACGGCCACGCGGATGTCTGGCACTTTTTTGTCGAATCAGAGCAGGCAGCCGCGCCGGCGGATGCGATCATTCCTCAAGACTCGTTGCTTGCAAGGTGGTTTCATGTGGGCAGCGTCGAACGGCGGACATTGCTCGTCGCAGAGCTCCACAACCTGCTGACCGACGCTGTGCCGCGCAGTAAGAACAGTCCCGACGACTTGCTCTACCAGCAACTGACTGCACTCGATGGTCCGTTGTTGCGTCATTGGCGCGACTCGCAAGCGTCGAGCACGACTTCGCCAACTCCCGCAGTCGAGCAGTCGGCGCTCGGCGTCGATCCGAGTCTGTTCGGCAAGCATCCACGTGGTGACCGTCGCGACGCCGAGGATCTGTGTTTCCAGGCTCCGCATGTGATCACGATGCAACTTCCAGCGGACCTGGTGGCTGGTTGGGAGTTGGTGACGACCGCCGAGCTGGATCGCGAGACAGGTTTCGAGGGCAGCATTCAAGTGGGAGTGGCCTCCGGTGCGGTGTCGCGCGAGGCCCGCTTGTCGCCGAGCGCGGTGCAAGTGGTCGCGACGCCAGGACCGTGGACGGCGAGCCAGCGAACGTTGGCCTATTCCGCACCGATTCTGGTGCGGGAGACGAGTCACTCGCGAACGCGTATCGAGGCGGCCTTGCGGGAATTTCGCGAGTTGTTTCCGGCCGCGTTGTGCTACACGAAGATCGTCCCCGTGGATGAAGTCGTCACGCTCACGCTGTTCTATCGCGAGGACGATCATCTCGTTCGGCTGATGCTCGACGACGCTCAACGGGCGAGGCTCGATCGCTTGTGGGACGAGTTGCACTTCGTCAGTCACGACGCCGTCACGCTGGTCGATGCTTTCGAGCAACTCATGGAATTCGCCACCCAGGACGCGGACCCGAAGGTCTTTGAACCGCTTCGTCAACCGATTCATGACAACGCGGCCGCGTTCCAACGACGACTTGTGGAGAGTGAGCCCCGCCATCTCGCGGCTTTGCTCGAACTGGCGGAACTGGCCTTTCGCCGCCCCTTGTCCGACGCCGAGTCGACTGAGCTGAGAGATCTTTACCATCGCTTGCGACAACAAGATCTCGCGCACGAACAAGCGATACAATTGACGCTGGCACGTGTGCTGGTGTCGCCCGCCTTCCTGTATCGACTGGAACAACCTGGCCCGGGCGCGAAGTCACAACCCGTATCGGACTGGGAGCTGGCCAGCCGACTCAGTTATTTTCTCTGGTCGTCGCAACCCGATGGCGAGCTTCGTAGTGTCGCCGCAGCCGGTCAGCTCCGCGACGATGGCGCGTTGCTTGCTCAAACGCGGCGCATGTTGGCTGACCCGCGGGCACGCCGCCTGGCAATCGAATTCGCTTGTCAGTGGCTCCACATTCGTGACTTCGACAAGCGGGATGAAAAAAGCGAACGCCACTTCCCGACGTTTGCTGGCCTGCGCGAGGCGATGTACGAAGAGTCGATTCAGTTCTTCGCTGACTTGTTCCAGAACGATCGTTCCGTGCTCGATATTCTCGATGCGGATCATACCTTCCTGAATGAGGATCTGGCCAAGCATTACGCGATCCCAGGCGTCACGGGAACCGCGTGGCGTCGCGTGGAGGGCGTCCAGCAGTTTTCGCGCGGCGGGATTCTGGCCCAGGCCACGACCTTGGCCACGCAATCGGGAGCTTCACGCACCAGTCCTATTCTGCGAGGGAATTGGATTAGCGAAGTGCTGCTGGGCGAGCGACTGCCGCGACCGCCGAAGGATGTCTCGCAACTTCCCGAGGACGACGCGACCACAGCCAATCTGACCATGCGGCAATTGGTCGAACTGCATACCAACGATTTGAAGTGTGCCGTTTGTCATCAACGAATCGATCCGCTGGGTTTTGCCTTGGAAGGTTTTGATGCCATCGGCCGTTACCGCGATCGGGAAGTCGACGACCAGCCGATCGATACGCAGGCGCGAGCGCCCGACGGCGCGCAGTTCGAGGGCCTCGATGGCTTGCGGAAGTACTTGCTGAACGAGCGCCGCGAGGCGTTCCTCCGACAGTTTAACCGCAAGTTGTTGGGATTTGCCTTGGGGCGCGCCGTGCAACTGTCCGACGAGCCGTTGTTGAGTAAAATGCGGGACGAACTGAGCGACCAGGATTACCGATTTCGCGCCGCGCTGGAAGCGATTGTACTAAGCCCCCAATTTCGCGAGATCCGCGGACGCGAGACGGCGTTTGATGATTGAGGATTTAGCGGTTAGAGGGCTGCACCCGTGTCTTTGATCGCCCCCGACGCCACGCAGTGAATCATTGCTGAAGGAATAGGAAACCAAGCCATGTCCTCACGAACTTCGTCCGTGTCCTCTCGGTTTGCTCGACGAACCTTCTTACGCGGTGTCGGCGTGAGCATGGCTTTGCCTTGGCTAGAATCCTTGAGTGTCTGGGGCGAGACTCCTAGCGGAAGCGATCATCAGTCGGCTCCCGTGCGGCTCGCGGTGCTCTTCGCCGGTAACGGCTTTCACAGTCGCGAGTGGTGGGCTCGCGGGGAAGGGCGAGCGATGGAGTTGGGCCAAGTGCTCGCGCCCTTGACCGACTTCCGCGAGAAGCTGTTGTTCGTGCGCGGCCTCTACAACGAGCAGGCGTTGAAGGGAAACATTCATAGTTCGCAAACCGGTAATCTTCTGTCGGGCGCGTCGCTGGCCTCGGGAGGCGACATCCGCTCGGGCACCAGCGTCGATCAGTTGCTGGCACAGACCTACGGGCGATCGACTAAGGTGCCCAGTTTAGTGTTGGGCTGCGAGGCTTCGAATCCTTCGGTCCATAAGAACTATTCGATGCTGTACAGTTCGCACATCTCGTGGTCTTCACCGACGACACCCACACCGTTGGAACTCTATCCGGCGTTGGCGTTCGACCGACTGTTCAAGGACGAGACGCAGATTGGCGATAAGAGCGTGTTGGATTCGATCTTGTCCGACGCAACCGATCTTCGTCGCCGCATCAGCGCGATCGATCAACGCAAGTTGGATGAGTATCTCGATTCGGTTCGCGACGTAGAACAGCGTATCGATCGCGCGGGTCAGCAGGGCGAGTTGCAAGGCTGGCGACCCACGTTGAGCGAACCGAATATTCCGCGTCCCGCCGATGGAGTGCCCCAGAATATCGCCGACCACATGCGGTTGATGTGCGATATCCTCGTGCTCGGCTTTCAAACGGACACGACGCGAATCGGCACGTTGAAGTTGAACAACGATCACTCGTCGTTGCGATTCCCGCATCTTGGCGTGGACTACATGATCCACCACCTGCTGTCACATTCCGATTCGGCGGACTGGTTGAAGGTGAATCAGTTCTTCGTCGAACAACTGGCTTATGTCGCGCGCAAACTGGACGCGATCCAGGAAGGAGAGCGAACGGCCCTGGACAATTCGATGCTGCTGTTCTGTTCGAGCATGCTGACCGGGTCGCACGATGCCAGCCAATTGCCGGTCGTGATGGTGGGGCGCGGCGGCGGACAGATCGCGACCGGCCGAGTGCTCGACTACAGCGGCCAAGCCGATCGCCAAATGTGTCGCTTGTATTTGTCGCTGATGAACAAGATGCATGTGCAACGCGACACGTTCGGCGATGCCACGGCTCCGCTGGAGGATGTGTGAGCCGCAGGCGTGCTTGCATTCCGCGTGGGGCTAACGAAAATAAGGTCCGCGTTTCATCCACGAACTCTCCCACCGTCGAGGCTAATCATGACCTACCTGTTGAAAGCTGTTCTCTTGGTGTCCGCATGTTTGAGTGGCGTGGCCGCACTTCCCGCGGCGGAACCGCATTTGGCTCACATGGTGTTTTTCACGCTGGCCGAGGACACTCCGAAACATCGCGAGCAGTTGGTTGCGGCTTGTCAGAAGTACCTGTCCGATCACGAGGGGACGGTGTACTTCTCGGCCGGGACCATTGCCGAGGAGTTTGATCGCGACGTCAACGATACGAAGTTCGACGTGGCCTTGCACCTCGTCTTTGTCAACAAAGCGGCTCACGATAAGTATCAAACGCATCCCCAGCACTTAAAGTTCATCGACGAGAACAAGCAACTTTGGTCCGGGGTCCGCGTCTTCGATTCCTACGTGAAGAGTCCGTAGTCAAACTGCCCGCAGCACAACGGCAACTGGGCCCAGTGACGTTTGGTAAAGTAGAATTGGCCGCGAGGAAGTAGACG
>JBGTHH010000954.1:0-4907 GCA_041746275.1 Pirellulaceae bacterium
TGAGCTACGCCGCGAAGTACGCGAGTGCCTTTTATGGCCCCTTCCGTGAGGCCGCCGAAAGCACGCCTCAATTTGGCGATCGACGTGGCTATCAGATGGACCCCGCCGCAGCCGCCGAGCAGGCGATGCGCGAGGTGGCACTCGACCTGGCCGAAGGAGCGGATCTGATTATGGTCAAGCCGGCGCTGGCGTATCTGGATATCATCCGCTTGGTCAGCGAACAGTTTCCCGGCGTGCCGCTCGCGGCCTATAGCGTATCGGGAGAGTTCAGCATGGTTCACGCCGCTGCCGAGCGAGGCTGGATCGACGAGCGGGCAATTGCGATGGAATTGCTTTCGTCGATCACACGCGCGGGAGCCAGTATCATCTTGACCTATTGGGCCAAGGATATGGCCCGCTGGCTGGCGTGACATGATCGCATCGCGACGCGCGTGCAGCGGGATCGCTCAAAGGAAGAAAAACAGGCGGCCTACTTCAGGCCCAAGTTTGATAAACCGGAGGAAGGACACCATGGGTCGGCAACACAGTCATGAGATCTTCGCGCGCGCCCAGCAGCTCATGCCCGGCGGCGTGAACAGCCCGGCGCGGGCCTTTGGAGCGGTCGGCGGCGAGCCGATTGTGTTTCGTCGCGGGCAAGGGGCCTACCTGTTTGATGTCGATGACAATCGCTACATCGACTACATCGGATCGTGGGGCCCCATGATTCTCGGACATGCCCACCCTCGTGTGACGGCAGCGATTACGGCGGCGGTTCAGCACGGCACCAGCTTTGGAGCTCCGACCGAGGCCGAGAACCAACTGGCCGAATTGATTGTCGCGGCCGTTCCCTCCATCGAGAAGGTGCGGCTGGTCAATTCGGGTACCGAAGCCACCATGAGCGCAATCCGCTTGGCCCGCGGCTACACCGGTCGCGACGTGATCGTCAAGTTCGCGGGGAATTATCATGGCCATGTCGACAGCCTGTTAGTGGCCGCTGGCAGCGCCGCCGCGACGCTGTCGGTGCCCAATTCACCTGGAGTCACGCTCGGCACCAGCAAAGACACCCTCGTACTGGGCTACAACGACGTGCCCGGCTTGCAAGCCGCGTTTGCCGAACACGGCGAACATATCGCTGGCGTCATCTTCGAGCCCATCGTTGGCAACATGGGTTGTGTCGTCCCCACGACGGAGTTCTTGGCCGAACTGCGGCGTTTGACGCGAGCTCACGGTGCTTTGCTGATCTGCGACGAGGTCATGACGGGATTTCGTGTCGCGTATGGCGGTGCGCAGTCCTTGCTCAGATTCGAACCCGATCTGACAACGCTCGGCAAGATCGTCGGTGGCGGCATGCCGATCGGAGCCTACGGTGGCAAGAGTGAGATCATGGATCACGTGCTTCCCGTTGGCAAAGTCTTTCAAGCGGGAACGCTGAGCGGTAATCCCATTGCGACGGCGGCTGGGATTGAAACCTTGACCATCCTGCGTGACGAGAACCCTTACGCGAAGTTAGAGATCCTGAGCGCGCGTTTGGCCGAAGGGTTGGTGCAAGCCGCGACCTCGGCGGGGATTCCGCATCGCCTGACACGCGTGGGAAGCATGCTGACCTTGTTCTTCAACGACGCGGCAGTGACCGATTGGAACACGGCCAGTCAGTGCGATACGGCCAGTTTCGCCAAGTACTTCTGGGGTCTGATTGAACGGGGGGTGTACATGCCCTGCAGCCAGTACGAAGCCCTGTTTGTTTCGGCGGCCCATAGCGTCGAGGATATCGATCAGACGATCGCGGCGGCCACCGACTTATTGACTCAGCGGTAGTTTGCCGCAGGAGTACGCGAATACGCGCGGAATGGCAGATATCGGCGTACGCCTGCAACTGACGGTTAAACGCTGAAAAGTGGCACTTCAAACCGCGATCCATACAATCGTTACACTCGCGCGCATGACTCTCAAATTACCGACATTCGTCTGGGCGCGCGGTGGACAACGGTAAGCGAGTGGTCTTCGCGTCCCGCCAGCGTCAACCTTATCGATCGCAACGATCACGCTCGACACCGTTGTTGTAGTGGCGATCACGCTTGTCCGAGCCCGATGACTAGCAACGGTATTCACGGTTGTGGCTGATGTTCTTGTGCCACCATTTGTTATGGGTGTGTGGCGGCAAAGCTGAGGAGTTTCCGATTGTTCCGCACGCAGTGGCGAATCTGTCTGACTGGGCTCTGTGTCATGATCGCGGGGTGCCACTCGCGAATGGAACGCCCGGAGTTTGGCTCCGCGAGTTCCTACCTACCGTTTGTGCAACAGGTGGAGTATCCCGACGCAACCATGGACCACCTTGGTTCCTGGGAGTCTGACAACACACACGCCCCCCCCTCCGTGCGCCGTCCGGAGGAAACCGAGAAATGGCCCCTCACGCTGGAAGAAGCCACGCGCATTGCTTTGGCCAACAGTACGGTGATTCGCGACCTGGGTGGGCGGGTGGTCAATACACCCGTGTTAAATACGACGGTCTTTGACCCCGCGATCCAGGACGCCGATCCGCGACAAGGAATCGAAAGGGCACTGGCGGAGTTCGACGCGCAACTCGTCGGTAGCCTGTTTCTGGAACAACGCGATCGCCAATCCAACAACGTCTTCATTGCCTCCAGCGGTTTGTTCACGAATGATGGCGAGTTTCAATTCGGTATCAACAAAATCGCCGCGACCGGCACGCGGTTCTCCATGTCGAATACCACGATCTACAACCGCAATAACAACTTCGTGCCGGGAGTCGGCAACCGATTTCCCAGCTTCTACGACACGGTCTTTACCGCGGAAGCTCGGCATCCGTTGATGCAGGGATCGGGCGTCGAGTTCAATCGCATCGCCGGTCCCAACGCCACGCCGGGCAACTATAACGGCGTCGTGCTGGCCAGAATCAATACCGACATGAGTCTGGCCGAGTTCGAAATCAACGTGCGCGATCTGCTGCGCGATGTCGAACGTACCTATTGGGAGCTGTACTTCGCTTATCGAGACTTCGACGCCAAGATCGAGGGTCGCCGGCTGGCCCGCGAGTCGTGGGATCTCGAAAAGCGACGCGCCGACGCGGGCATCCGCACCGTGGATCAGGAGGCGTTCGCCCGCGAACAGTTCTATGCCGCTCAAGTCGCCGTCGAGAACGCGTTGACGGGCACCAGCAACGGCATCGGTGGGATTTACACCGTCGAGATTCGTCTGCGCAGTCTGCTGGGCCTGCCCACGAGTGACGGACGCTTGATCGTTCCCGCGGACGAACCCACCACGGTCGATGTCCGCTTCGATTGGCATGACTCCTTGGCATACGCGGTCACGCGGCGAGCCGAACTACGACGACAACAATGGCTGATCAAACGCCGCGAGTTGGAAGTGATCGCCGCGCGCAACTTCGAAAAGATGCGAGTGGATGTGGTGGGCCAGTATCGCTGGCGAGGCTTTGGAGATGATCTGTTTGGCTCCGATGGCACGGGCTCCGGCAGCGCCTTTGAAAGCCTATTCGATGGCGATCTGCAAGACTGGCGGCTCGGGGTGGAAGTTCGCACGCCCGTGGGCAATCGGCTGGGCCATGCGGCCGTGCGACATGCGGAACTGCAACTGGTCCGCGAGCGTGCGGTCTTTGATGAAACGGAACGTCAAATCACCCACGAGCTGCGCGCGGCCTTCACCGAGTTGGATCGCGCTTATGTGGTCACGCGTTCGCGACACAACCAACGGATTGCCTCGATGATTCGTTTGGATGCCGAGCAGAAGCGGAATGAGCGCGGCCAGACCGATTTGGACTTGGTGCTCGACGCCCAACGCCAAGCGGTCATCGCGGAAAGCAATTACTATCGTGCGGTTGTCGATTACAACCAGGCCTTGGTGGGCTTGCATCAAACCCGTGGCACGTTGCTGGATTATCTCGACGTAGCACTCGCCGAGGGACCGTGGGACGTCGATGCTCACCGCAGTGCCGCGCATTTAGCGCGACGCTTTCGTCGCAGGCACCTGGACTACTGCCTAACCACTCCGCCGCGGGTCAGCTTGGGGGCGTATCCGCAGCGACTGCCCTCGGTCGAGTCGGTCGGTCCGCCTGCTTCCACGGTCCAATAGCGCTTCGTCGCGTGGCACCGCGCCGGGCTAAAGTGACGTTTTCAGCGAGCCGATTCAACAAGGCTTGCTGATGCAGCTTGACTTTGCGTTGGCCACGCTAATAAAGCTCGTACCCAGGTGGAGCATGGCGTTCGCTGGGGCCTGGAATCGCGGATGGTGGGGACCGTCATCGCCTTCGCTATCACTGGTCGAGTCACGGGGGGCATGGTACGATCTTGTCCTTCCGTATGCCTAACCCACCCCAACACCTTGCCCGACCGACCGGCCTAACTGGTAACGGCAAACGGGCGCGTCATCCCCTTCGAACTGGAGAGGTTCAAGCCATGAGAGCGCTCGGCCTTCATCTTCTACAAACTCTGTTGCTCGTTTCACTCTGCTCCTGTTTAGGCTGTGAGAAAGCGGGCGACCGTCAGTTCCTAAGCATGGGGACGGCCCCAGTCGGCGGTGCGTTCCCGGTCGTCGGTGGCGCGTTGGCGGAAGTGCTGAATGCTCATAAGGGCGAAATCAACTGGAAGGTGCAGGCCAAAGGCACGAAGGGCTCGCAGGAAAACATCCGTCGCTTGCAGGCCGGAGAACTTCAACTGGCCCTGTCCAATGCGGCGATTTCCTACTTCGCGGTACGCGGCGAGGCGGGGTGGGAGAGAGCCTATGATGTACGGGCGATTGCCAACCTGGCTCCGAACGTCGCCATGTTCATCGGCCGCGCCGATTCGGGAATCCAGCAGATCGCGGATTTGAAAGGGAAACGCGTCATCATTGGACCGGCCGGGGCGGGCTTCGAAATGTTTGTCCGACCGGTCGTCGAAGAGCATGGGGTGCCC
>JBGTHH010000955.1:0-7495 GCA_041746275.1 Pirellulaceae bacterium
GACGTGGCCTATATTCCACGCGTCGGCTATACGACCGGGCACATCGACGTGCATGACATGGGACTGCAGGCGGATGGCCGCTTGATTTTCGTCAACACCATGTTCGGCTGCCTGGCGACGTTCAGCGAGCGCGCGAACTTCAAGCCGTTATGGCGCCCACCGTTCTTGAGCGCTCTGGTGCCGGAAGACCGTTGCCACTTGAACGGACTGGCGATGCGCGATGGCCAGCCGGCGTTTGTGACGGTGGTCAGCCGCTCGGATGTGGCCGACGGTTGGCGCGACAAGCGGCACGACGGCGGTTGCGTGCTGGATGTCGCCTCGGGAGAGGCAGTTTGCACGGGCCTGTCGATGCCGCACTCGCCGCGCTGGTATCGCGACCGCCTGTGGGTCCTGAATTCCGGCACGGGCGAGTTCGGTCAAGTGGAGCTCGCCAGCGGTCGATTCGAGCCCATCGCGTTTTGCCCCGGCTATCTGCGCGGGCTGACGTTCCACGGTGACTACGCCATCGCGACGCTCTCGAAACCGCGACATCTGACATTTCAAGATCTGGCATTGAACAACCGTCTGAGTCAAAAGGGAGCCGATCCGCAATGCGGTTTGCAAATCATCGACCTGCGAACCGGTTCGATCTCCGAGTGGCTGCGGCTCGACGGCACGCTAGTCACGGAACTCTACGACGCGATTGTCCTGCCCGGTGTCCGCCAGCCGATGGCCGTCGGCTTCAAGACCACCGAGATCGAACGCCTGATGCTGATCGACGACGACTAAGATTTGCGAAGAACACCGCGGTATGGTTAGATAGGCCATGCGTCGAGTTATTGAATGTTCGAGTTCGGGGCATCCGCGAACCTGGTTTCGCCGCTCAAATCCGCAAGACTCAGGACAGGTATCGACATGAATCTGACAACCTGGCTCCGGCGGGCACTCTCGCGATCGACGTACCCCCGGAGTCGTGGCGTGCGCCGAGTGACTCGCCGCCGTCAGCAAGCCATCGCATACAATCGACGTTGGTCGGCATGGGTGGAATGTCTGGAAACGCGGGTGCTGTTGGCGGCCGACTTCGGCGACGCGCCGGATACAGGTGCCGGGACGGGACCAGGCAACTACGAGACGCTGGCTGCCCACGGTGGGCCGAGTCATATCATCGACGTGACGAAAACCACGCTCTTCCTCGGCAAAACCGTCGATGGCGACGATGGCACGCTGCAGAATGCGGCGGCCAATGCGGATGACCAGTTCACGGACGGCGGCCGCGATGACGAGGACGGGGTGCTCGATCCGGCGAACGACCTGATCGGGACGATCGGCGCGGCACCAACCGTGACGCTGCTGGTCACCAACACAACCGGCAGCGCCGCAACGCTGTCGGGTTGGATCGACTACAACAACGACGGCGTGTTCGACAACGCGACCGAACGCGCACAGGCGACGGTCAACAGCGGCACGACGGACGGACGCGTGACGCTAACGTTCCCCAGCGTGCCGGAAGGGTTCACGGGTAAAACGTACGCTCGGTTCCGGCTGAGCACGGACGCGGCGGCATCCAACTCGACCGGTGCTGCCGGTGACGGCGAGGTCGAGGACTACGTGTTCACGATCACCGCCCCCAGTGACGGCTCGGTCGACAGTTTCCTGAAGATCGCCCACGAACTGAACGGCGGACCCTCACTACACAGCAGCGATAATTTCGGCAGTTCGGTGGCGTCGCTTGGCGATCTGGACGGGGACGGCGTGGCCGATCTGGCCGTCGGGGCCACTGGCGATGACACGGGCGGGGTGTCTGGCGGGGCGGTCCATGTGCTGTTGATGAAAGCGGACGGCACGGTGAAGAGTTCCACGAAGATTGCCAACCGCACGGAAGGCGGACCCACGCTCGCGAACGGCGACCGGTTCGGCCGTTCGGTGGCGTCGCTGAGTGATCTGGACGGGGACGGCGTGGCCGATCTGGCCGTCGGGGCCTTCGGCGATGGCACGGGCGGCACGTCGTATCGCGGGGCGGTCCATGTGCTGCTGCTGAACGCGGACGGGACGGTGAAGAGTTCCACGAAGATCGCCCACGAGCTGAACGGCGGACCCTCGCTCGCGGACCGCGACTTCTTCGGGAGTTCGGTAGCGTCACTGGGCGATCTGGACGGGGACGGCGTGGCCGATCTGGCCGTTGGGGCCTATGGCGATGACACGGGCGGCACGGATCGCGGGGCGGTCCACGTGCTCATGCTGAACGCCGACGGCACGGTGAAGAATTCCACGAAAATCGCCCATGAACTGAACGGCGGACCCACGCTCCCGAACTTCAACAACTTCGGGATTTCGGTGGCATCGCTGGGCGATCTGGACGGGGACGGTGTGGCCGATCTGGCTGTCGGGTCCGATGAAGATAACTTTTTCGGCGCAACTCGCGGAGCGGTCCAGGTACTGTTTCTCGCCCCACTGCCGATCGATTTCGGCGATGCGCCGTCAATCTACCCGGTGACCCTGGCTGACAATGGGGCTCGTCACACGATCGGCAGCTTGTTCCTGGGCAGCCTGATCGACGCGGAAGCGGATGGACAGCCCGATGACGAGGCTGGGCAAGGCGGTTCAGGAGGTGACGATAACAACGGCGATGCGGATGAGGACGGTGTGTTCGCCGCAGCCAGCATAGTGGCCATGAGCGGAAAAGCGACTCGGTCGAGCGTTAGCGTCATCTCGTCCGGCGCTGGAAAGCTGGATGGTTGGATCGACTTCAATCAAGACGGCGATTGGGTCGATGTGGGAGAACAGATTTTCACCAGCACCGATGTGGTTGCTGGGGTCAATCTACTCAGCTTCAACGTACCTGCGGGAGCCACGCCCGGCACTACCTTTGCTCGCTTCCGACTCAGCTCGGCAGGCGGACTGGCTCCGACCGGACTAGCACCCGACGGAGAAGTCGAAGATTACATCGTGTCGATCCTCGACGGTGATGCCGCGGGAGGTGCGGCGGCCGAAATCGACGCGTCTGTTCCCGGAACACTGGATGTGTTTGCGGATGGCAGTGACGTGGTGGTGCGAAGTGGTGCAATCGAGTTGTTCCGCGCTCCGTGGGCGGCGTTGAATCGGATTAACATCGTCGGCACCCAAGGTGACGATACGCTCAATGTCGCCAATCTCGACGGGATCTTTGCCGGTCTTGTCGGTGGAAACGCGGGCGCGGGTTACGATACGTTGCGACTGACAGGCGACGGTCAGGAACTTGATCTGACCCAGATCGCGGACTCGGACCTTCAAGGATTCGAGTCGATCGACATTACCGGCAGCGGTGCGAACACATTGAAGCTGAATGTCGCGGAAGTCCTCAACATCTCGCCAACAACCGGCGTGCTCCGAGTGCGTCACGACGCTGATGATACGGTCAGCTACGGTGAGGGCTGGAGAGTCGAACTGCCGCGGATTGTCGGCGAGCAATACGTTCATGTTCTGATACAGGGCGATGCCACGGTTGAGGTCGTCAATCCGTTTGCGTTCCACAATCCGCTTCGCGCACTCGATACGAATCGCGACGGCAACATTTCTCCGGTCGATGCACTGATCGTTATCAATAAGATCAACGACGGCGGCTCCGGTGTTTTGCCAACACCGATTTCACTGGCGGGTATTACTGAGTTCTTTTACTACGATACGAACAAGGACGGCTCGATCGCACCGATCGACGTGCTGGTCGTCATTAATTTCCTGAACGATCCGGCCCAAAACGGCGAGGGCGAAAGCGGTACTACCAGCCTGGCCGTCGCCGTCGTTCCGAATGCAGTCGCATGGCCTTCGGCTCGCATCGATGTGTTGACACTATCTCGCTCGTCGTCACCTGCGCCACGACGACTCGCGTCGCGAAACGATCGGACGGATTACAACGCTGCCCAGAACCGTGAAGCGAATGCAATCCGCTCGTCCGACCGGCTTCCGCGAACCGCTCGCTATTCGGCGATGGTCGATGAGCTATTGGGTGATGATGATCTCTCGGTCCTTCGTCCCTACTTTGACTAAGCGACAGTGCCAACGGACGCTTTCGGCGAGGCTGTGAGGGAAACCGTAAGGTCAAACGACTCTAACGAATACTTTGTTATCGCCCGCGATTCGAGTAATTACTTCATGATCTTCGCGGAACAGGACCTCGTGTGTTGGACAGCGAGCATGGGCGTGTTGACAACGGGAGCCAAGGCTCGCTAGGATGTTTCGCGATTGCTTGAGCTGACTGGACCACCAGAGGCCGGCTTCTCGTTCCAACGAGATGTCCGGCTTTTTTTGTTTCTTGAGAATATCCACCCACATGCTTGCCTGCCAAGGAGGGCCAGCCACGGCTTCAAGTTCAATCGTACTCGGTTCGTGAATGCACACTCCCACCGCACCAGAAGTTGGGCGGCTGGATTTCGTTCATCTCGGCAAGCTTCAGGAATCTAAGGAAACGCATGATGGCTGAAACCAAAAGTCCACAGTTGGCATTGGGCGACGTCGCGGCGAGGCAACTCGCGAACGCTACGAAGACCGTCCCGCAGATGTCGAGCATCACCCCGCGATGGTTGGCCCACTTGCTCCCTTGGGTGGGAGTCGAAGCGGGTATCTATCGAGTCAACCGGGTCAAGGATGCTTCACGCGTCCTCGTGTCCTGCTCACGTCGCGACGAACGCGAATTGCCTGAGACCTTCGTCGATTATGAAGAGAACCCGCGGGAGTACATGCTCAGCGCCGTCACGACGGTGCTGGATGTTCACACGCGTGTTTCCGATCTTTACAGCCGCCCCCACGATCAAATCTTCGAGCAATTGCGGTTGACGATCGAGACGATCAAGGAGCGACAAGAAGACGAGTTGATCAACAACAAGGAGTATGGCTTGCTGAATAACACGGCACCCGCCATGCGACTCAAGACCCGGTCAGGGCCTCCGACTCCCGACGATCTCGATGACCTGATCGCCCGCGTATGGAAAGAGCCCGCCTTTTTCTTGGCTCATCCCCTAGCGATTGCGGCATTTGCCAGGGAATGCACGCGACGCGGCGTGCCCCCCGCGACCGTCACGATGTTCGGATCGCAATTCATCACTTGGCGCGGGTTGCCCTTAATCCCTTGCGACAAGGTGTCCATCACCGGTGGCAAGACCTGCATTCTGCTCTTGCGCGTTGGCGAAAGCCGGCAAGGTGTTGTGGGGCTCTATCAACCGGGCTTGCCGGGCGAACAGGGCATGGGGCTGGCCGTGCGTTTCATGGGGATCAGCCGCAAGGCGATCGCTTCTTACCTGATCTCGCTGTACTGCTCGTTGGTCGTGCTGACGGAAGATGCGCTCGGCGTGCTCGATAACGTGGAAATCGATAAGTACCATGATTACAAACACCTCTACGAATAGTCTGGCCGGAGCCAACGTCGACTTATCGTCGCTGGCGGATTCGGACATCACGACGGATCTGGCGGCCGCATCCGGTATGCCTTCCGAAGCCATGCTCGCGCGGCTTGCCAATGAGATGTTTACGGCCCTGCCAGCAAGCGGCACGAGTGATTTGGGCTTGGGAAACCTGACTAGTCCAAGTTTTCCCAACTCGATGCCCTCGTTGGCGACACCGCCCAATCCGATGAGTTCCGCAGAGCTGTCCGCCTTGATCCCCACGCGGCTAACTCCAACTACGCCAGCGGGAGTACGACCACTCGCCGCGCCGCCAGAAATTCCTAGCCAATCTGGAGCAGCATTTTATTTCCTGGACGAGGGCAAACGGCTAGGTGGCGTGCCGCAATCTCCTCCGCTTCATCTGGGCACCTTCCAACCCAAGCTCTTCGCGACGCCCGGTTTGGCCACTTCCGCCTATGATGTCCAAGCCATCCGGCGCGACTTTCCCATTCTGCAGGAACGCGTCAACGGGCACCCGTTGATCTGGCTCGATAACGCCGCGACCACTCATAAACCGCAGGCCGTCATCGATCGACTGGTGTACTTCTATCAGCACGAAAACTCGAACATCCATCGGGCTGCTCACGAACTTGCCGCGCGGGCGAGCGATGCGTATGAGGCCTCCCGCGAGACGGTCGCTCGTTTCGTGAATGCGTCGTCCGCGGAAGAGATTGTGTTTGTCCGCGGCGCGACGGAAGCGATTAATCAGGTCGCTCAGAGCTGGGGACGACAAAACGTCGGCCAGGACGACGAGGTATTGATCACTTGGCTGGAACACCACGCCAATATCGTCCCCTGGCAACAGTTGTGCGCCGAGAAAGGCGCGCGATTGAAGGTCGCTCCCGTGGATGATCACGGCCAAGTGATGCTCGACGAATATCAGAAGCTGATGTCATCTCGAACACGACTGGTCGCCTTCCCGCAAGTCTCCAATGCCCTGGGCACCGTGACTCCCGCGCGGGAAATGATCGAGATCGCCCATCGCTACGGTGCCCGCGTGCTGGTGGATGGAGCTCAATCCGTGTCGCACATGCGCACGGACGTACAAACGCTCGATTGCGATTGGTTTGTCTTCTCGGGACATAAGGTCTTTGGCCCGACGGGAATCGGCGTGTTGTTCGGCAAGTCGGAGGTGCTGGAGGCGACGCTGCCTTGGCAAGGCGGCGGCAACATGATCGAGGATGTGACCTTCGAGAAGACGACTTATCAGCGACCGCCGCTACGATTCGAGGCGGGAACCGGCAATATCGCCGACGCCATTGGTCTGGGAGCCGCGATCGGCTACCTGGAATCCGTTGGTCTGGAAAATGTCACCCGTTACGAGCACGAGCTGTTGAAGTATGCCACGCGTGCGCTCACGGCGGTGCCGGGATTGCGTTTGATCGGCACAGCGCCAGAGAAAGCGGGTGTGCTCTCGTTCGTGCTTGCCAACATCCCGACCGCCGATGTCGGCCAAGCGTTGAGCCACGAGGGGATCGCCGTGCGAGCGGGCCATCACTGCGCTCAACCGATTCTCCGGCGGTTTGGCCTGGAAAGCACGGTGCGACCTTCGTTGGCTCTGTACAACACGTGTGCGGAAATCGACGCCATGGTGGAGGTGTTGTTGCGACTCCACACACGCGGAATCAACTCGCGATCGTGACGCCGTCACGACTGAGCCATGGTTGTCCGTGATGAAACGACTGTATTCTGTCGGTGATGCCTCGCGTGGTACACTGGTTTGGGAGGTTTTCCATGAAATACAAAATTGCGATTCACGAGTCCGACGAAGGTTACAGCGTATCGGTGCCTGGCTTGCCCGGTTGCTGGTCTCAAGGAAATACCGAGGCCGAAGCTCTGGACAACATCAAAGATGCGATTCGCGAGTACCTTGCCGTCGTGGACGAAAACTTGGTAGGCGCGGACATCCGTGAGGTGGAAGTGGGAGGCTGACCATGCCGAAGCTTCCTGGAGTCAATCACCTGGATGCCGTTCGTGCTTTGGAAAGGGCTGGCTTCAGGATTGCCCGTCAAGGAAAGCACATTGTCATGACAAAAGAGGATGGCAGAATCGTCACGGTTCCTCGACACAATCCCGTCAATGCATTTACGATGGGTGGGATT
>JBGTHH010000956.1:0-6082 GCA_041746275.1 Pirellulaceae bacterium
GCGAACGAAGCGGCAGGTGAAGATCACGAGCCAGGAACGAATGACCCAGGAGCATTCGAGATCGATGCGAGGCAGCTTTGGTTGCACGAACTGCCGGACTTCCGCGAGACCGATCCGCACTTACCAGGCTGGGATCACTCCGGTGACCTGACCACATTTCAACCGCCGACAGGCCCTATCCCAAGCACCACGGATACAAGTCGCCGGACAACCACCACAACGTTCACTGACGACCTTGATGGCAACTGCACTGTGATCCTGGACCGCACCACCACGGTCACGCAGGAAGCGACGGAAACGCCCGCTTGGTATTTCGAAAGCCTACACGCGGAATACTTGGTCATTACGAGCTGCGATTATCCCGACGGGACGGACAGGACGACACACCAGTCGGGCTCGAGCTTCTATCAGCTTCAGATCATGGGAGAATGGCCCAACATCGCTTCGATCTATCTGACAGAGAACTCGCGCGACGCCTATCTCGATACGGTGACACAGAGCTGGAATGACACCGACGCGAGCGGCGGCGCGAACTCGGGAGCGACGATCACTCGGCGCGATGGCTGGATCGAAAAGAGTTCCCAATACAACCGCGATTTCACCATCGCCGCGGATGGCACGAAACTGGAAGCTTACTTCAAGTCGAAACACATTGAATTGGATGACGTCACGACGGTCGATTCCAACGCCAGCTATCATCGCTCCGATTCGAGCGTGGGCGTCATCAGCTTCGATACGGGTTACGCTTTCGCGAGCACCCGAGATCACGTCCATTTCAAAACCGGCGAGGCCGAGAGTCGTGCGCTGGATGGAACGATGACTTACCTCAGCATGCCTTTCGAAATGCTGGCGGATGGTTCCGGGACCTCGGGCACCAACCTGAACGGCGCGGAGCACACCAGCGAGACGACGCCCCATGGTACGACTTGGAACGAGTACAACTATACGATTTCCCATCGCGACGATTACTCCTATGTCCGAGGCATCGTGGGTGATCGAGTCCATGACGGTACGGGCTGGAAAGACGTTCCCTCCAGAAGCTGGAGTGGTCAGAGTAATTCGAACAACAGTGATTTCAAGGTCTGGATCGATGCGGGGATCACAGAAGACATCGCGGGACCTCCGGCGGATATTCATCGCGAAGACACCGTTTACTATGAAGTCTGGTCGCGGGATGAATCGTCGCTCAGCACCAGCCGAGTCGTGATGTACGATTCCGCGGGAGGCGAGATTGTCAGCGGTTCTGGAAGTGCCAGCGGCAAGAGCGCGGGTGGAACCGAAATTCGCTTCGAAGGCAACTCGACGTACGATCTGGTGGAGGGTTCGCTCGCCACCGGTGACGATGGAACGGACGTTCACCAAGCGGCTGGCTACAAGGTTCACGACATCCACACGTATTCGTCACAGTACAGCGTCGGCTCGACTACCACCACCGACAGCGTGACCGGCAACGTCGAGACGGTGGGCGGCGGCCACGGCGACAGTTCCGCGCAAGGCGACTCGGGCTCGCGGTTTTGGGGCAGTGCGACTTACGATTTCCTCGAAACCACGGACAGCCGTACGGAAGCCGCCAGTACGTTTCTCGGTTACGAAGTGGAAGCGTTTGACATGTACTCGCGCGAAGATACCTATACTCTTGCCCTTGACGCTGATGGTGAAGTCGAGACAACCTCCAATCCACCACTTGCCAGAACATGGGGCGGCAGCCAGTCCCGACTCGACGCTTGGGGTTCGTACGATTTGGACGACGTCGTGGGCACACTTCCGTTGGGCGACGGCGAAACCACACACAATCACAGCGGCTACTTCATCAACGTCACCGACAAACACAATTACGAATTCCGCTTCGACACGCCGGGTGCGCTGGCCGCTTTGGGGATCGTTTCAAATACGTACAGCCACATCGACGGTCAGAGCGAATCGCATTTCGAGGCTTGGGGAACGTTGGCCTATGGTTACCGGGAGGGGCCGAGGGAAATCCACGATACCATCGGCTTGGAAGTCCGTGACAACGCGTCCTACGAATATGACTTTACGTATGCCGCGCGAGTCCTGGACGATGGGTCGATCGACGTTAGTGGTGGAGGCTACGACAACTCGAAAAATGAGGGCGAGGCGAGGTTCTATGGCTATGGCAGCTACGATGATCGCCTGGAGACGGGCACTCTTGCCAGTGGCGGCGATGGCAGCCGCTTTGCCGAAAACCACAGCTATGAATTTGAGTTTACCAACGAATATGACTACGCGAGCCAAACGAGCGCGCACGTCCAGATGATCGGTTCGTGGATCGACGAGCGCGGCGGGTACGTGACTTCAGCCAAAGCGAAGAGTAAATCCAGTTCCAAAATCTGGGGGTTCGTCGAAGAAGAGACCCAACAAGGTCAGGATAATTCCCGGGCTCGGATCGATTACGAGTCGTGGAGTCGGAGCGACTACCAAGTCAATGACGGGGAGATCGGCACGCCGATCGCGTACGACTTCCTGCAGATCGAGGGGAACGGGACCACGATGTCTCTCCGCGAGGGAGGTAGCAAAATCGATGGCCACGGCCACGCGGATCGCTATAGGGAACACGGCGACTACTCTGCCGGGGACGGTTGGGAGTCCACTTCCAAGAACACGTGGACCCTCGATGTCGATGACAAGTATTCCTTCTATACCAGTCTGAGCAACGAGCGAGACAACTTCCTGTACTCCGGCCCGCACAGTCGCACCACCGGAGACGATACTGGCCTCGTTCAATACGATGGCATGTACCTATCGATCACGGACAGCACCTTGGACGAGAGACGTGATGCGGGTGTCTACGAGTCGCATAGCCATACCAATCGCGAGGTGAAAGCCCACGACGAATACCGACACTTCCACAACTTCACGCATAACATCTACACGGATACCACAAACCATGCGGACGGCACTTCGATGCCGGTCGGCACTTCGTATGAACGTGCGAGTTCCCGCGGCCACGACCGCTCGAAGACCATCGCCAATGGCCAGATCTACTGGACGACGAACTGGTCCTCCGGCAACAGTTTCGACAATCGTACCTACGACTCGACTTGGAGCAGCCACAGCGATACCGGATCGAGCTACGATTCCGAGCAGACAACCGAAACGACGAAACTCCACTTTACGGGCTGGCGGACAAGTAAGTCGCATCACAAGGGCCAGTCGTGGGGACTCGGTGAGCACAACAGCGAGACGATCGACCATCATCTCTATGCCTACTACGATCCTTATTATTCTTCGGGCGGTGAAGAGAAGCTCCACTCGACGGACGACTCGAAATACCATCACGAATCGAAGTACGAGTCCACCAGCGAAACCACGGCCGACGGTACCGTGACGAACACGGAAGATTCGTCGTCGAACGATTCGTCCGACTGGACGTTCTCGTGGACCAACACATATTCGTACTGGCACTCGGATCCTTTCATGGGCATGACGACCATGAGCTGGGTCGATACGTTTACCGATTCCTACAACTACTCCTTCTCGGACGCGTACTCGAATAGCGAGACGACTCCCGGCCAGGGCTCTTCCGGTGACAGCCAGGAGGCCGAACTGCAGGAGCCCTCCCTACATCTCTTCCAACGGAGTCTGGGATCGCCGGGAAGTTCCTCCGGAGGCTGGTGGAGCCCCTGGAGATGGATGTGGACCGGCGATGGTCACGCTTCGGACGAGATCATGAATGGCGCGCTGGTCGCCGCCGGTAATTCCATCAAAGACAGCCAAGCGCGGAGCGCGTTAAAGGTCATGGCGACCGTCGATCCAACACCCCTGTCTGGTTGCGTCGAGGCCACGCTCAGCGGTGTCGAGAACGGCGACAGTGCGACAAGCATCGCGTCGACTTGCGCATTGGAAGCAGCGCCGATCCCCGGGATGTCGCAAGTCAAAGGCTTCGTACACAGCGGCAAGAAAGTCATCACAGAAGGTACGCAAGTGGCCGCGAAATATGCCGATGATGTTGTCGGCAAGGTGAAGCTGGGTCGGACGACCGCCAAGATCAGTTGTTTCGTGGCGGGCACTCCCACCCATGTCGTGCCAGAATCGGCATCGTCCGCAGTCGGTCAGGTCGTGCTGGCCATCGGCTTTGGTGTTTTCGTCACCAGCGAGTATGTTGATCGTAAGCGACGCCAGCCGCATGATGATCTCCGTTCCCCTGCGTCGCTGGCGAATCGGGGAATCGGAATGGCGCTGAACGAACTCGAATCCGACGATGCGATGCACTACGGCGACGATACAAAGCTGATTACGTATTGCGACAATGTCGACTACCTGTTGAGCGAATCGTATGAACAGGAAGCGGCGGAAGCCCGCGTGGCCACGCTGGTTCGACCTGCGCGACGAAGAGTGCTCCCGCCGTCGAGCGATCGCGCGCCGCAGCCATCGTTATCTGATGGTCACACTGCTTCGACGGTTACGAATGGGCAGCGTAACCGGCCCCCAAGGTCTGGCGACCGTGGCTACACGAGTCACAATGATTCGACGGCCTCGGCGGAACAGCATGTCGTAACGCACACCGCCCGCCGTCTATCGAAATCGTCCGGCGATTCCAAGGGAACTCGTTGGATCGGCGTCCTGGCCCTGTGTGCGAGTCTGCTGTTCGGGCTGTTTTCATTCGTGTCGAGCCAGCGAGGGCCAGTCGCTGCGACACAACCGATCGAGCGGATTCGTCCGGGACAGCGCGTGCTGGTCGATGCGCCGCACGAGGCGCTGGCCGCCGACTTCGCTCGGCTCACGGGCTCGGAGCTGTCGTGGGACGCGGCGGATGGCAGTTGGGATCTCGCGGCGGATGCCGATCCGCTGCGCGAGATCGAACAAGCGACGTCGGCGCAAATCACGAGTGCCGATTATCGGCTAGTCAAGCTGCAAGCTCGTAGCGTGTGGGAAGACGGGACGGTCGACGAGATCAACGTCGAGACGCTGCAACCTTGGCAATGGCTACAACATCACGCCGTGCGTGTCGGCGGTGGGGCACCGCTGCCGGTGGACGCCTTGGAAATGGGTTTGCCCGAGGAGCTGACCGGCAAGGTCCTCGACATCTTGCCCTGCCCGCCGTTGCCGAGCGGCCCCGGGCGGATCGTGCTCACCACCGTCAACCACTTGAACCGCGATGTCATCGAGTTGACTCTGCGCGACGCGCGTGGGCGGACGGAGACGTTACGTCCGACCGGCACGCACAAGTTTTATAGCGTGACGCGTGGCGAGTGGCTCTCGGCCTCGCAGCTTGAGAACGGCGAGCATCTGGACGGCGTGGATGGCAAGATCACGGTCGCCAACATGCGGCCCTTACCCGGCACGCACCGTGTCTATAACCTGACGGTGCAAGGCGAGCATCTTTACCGGGTCGCCCGGCTTGGTGTCTTGGTCCACAACAACAACTGCGACATCGTCTCCGAAGTCGGCCTCGCCGGCAGTACCAAGAAGATCGATGTCGGCGCTGCAAAGGGTGGACTGGGACGAGTTGTCGGACAAGCAGATGCGATTACGCCGGGCTCACTTGCCGACGATCTAGCGGGAACTTTCTCCGGAGGGCGGTACACCGAAGTCATACTCGACGCGGATACCGTTCTGCACCGCGCGGGAACAGCTGATCGTCCATTAGGACAGTTCTTTGATACGGTCGCGCCCGAAAGCATTCTTCAAGCTCGTATTGATAAGGCGATCTTGCCACGCTGGCCAGGTGGCGCGACATCACCAATCGATTCTGTGATTGGCGTTCGGATTCCCGAAGGTACGAGAGTCTTCGTCGGAGAAGTTAGCACACAAGGTGGCAACTTCGTCGGCGGGACTCGTCAGATCGTCGTTCCGAAGCCATGGACGATTGACGGCGTCGAAGTAATCAGTATCAATCCACTTCGATACTAAGTACAAGCATATGGATACTGCGGTGCCAATTACCTCACTTCTTCGACAAATTGCGGACCTCTTGACTAAGCACAATGAATCCGAGTGGGCAAGTTCGTTTGTACGATTTGCCGATGAATACGAAGATTCTCCGGACTCGGTTAAAGGGAACATTCGCTCAGTTTATGGCGGAATGGGATCATTCAACGACGTCATTCTTCACAGCCCGAAC
>JBGTHH010000957.1:0-5948 GCA_041746275.1 Pirellulaceae bacterium
CTTTGTTCTCGCGGGGCGAGGCTGGCATCCTGGCGTGATTGGAATCGTCGCTGGTCGGTTGGCGGAGAAGTTTCATCGCCCCGTCGTCTTGTTGTCCGTGGACGAATTGGGCGTGAAGCCAGCCACGGGTTCAGCACGCTCCGTCTTGGGCTTGAACCTGCACGAAGCCTTTTGCCAATGCCACGACCATCTTCTGACCCACGGCGGCCATGCGGCAGCGGCGGGGCTGAGGATCGAGGAAGCGAGAATCAACGAATTTCGCGAGGCCTTTTGCGAGTACGTGGGGAGCGAAATTTCGGTTCAGGATCGCGTGGCGGAAGTTCGCATCGACGCCGAAGCCGCCTTAAGCCAACTGACACTCAACGCGGTCCAACAAATGGAGCAGATGGCACCGTTCGGCGAAGGGAACTCGCGACCGATCCTATGCGCCACGGGAGTCGAAATCGCGGAAGCTCCGCGACACCTGGGCAACGGCGAGCGGCACATCTCGCTCAAGGTCAAGCAGCATCATGTCACAATGCGGGCGATCGGCTTTGGTAAAGGCGAGTGGTACGAGGATCTCACCAACTCGACGGGCCTGATCGACATCGCGTATCGCCCCGTGATCAACGAGTTTCGCGGTCGGCGCAATGTGGAAATGCACTTGGTGGATTGGCGTCTCAGCCAATGCTCCGCCCTGGCCACCGTCACGAGCTGAATCTTCGGCGATTGCCCGGCGAGGGCCAGCCGTGACGGTTATCTATCGCCGCTCCGCACCCGCACGTACTGCGTGGCGATCAGGCCCGAAGCGAGCTCGCGGACGCGGATCCGCCAGACGCCCGACTCGTCGTTGGAGGCAAGGTCGAGCTTCAGCTTCAACGTGCCGTGCGCGGCTCCATACGATCCGCTCCATTCGGCGATGCGGCCCGCGGGTCGGTGATTTCGACATCGAGCGGGATTACAGCGGGAATGGGAACACCGTCGGAATCCGCGATCGTGATGTCGATGTCGCTGGACTCGCCCAGTTGCGTTGATTCGGGAGCGGCCATGTTGAGTTGCTCGATCGGTTGCGGTGTCACAAGAAACACGCCGCCTTCACAGGGGCCAAGTTGCACCGGCCAGGATATCGCCGCGCCGTCCGCTGTGGAATCAACCTTTCGTCGGGTGAGCAGATCGTAAACGTGCCCACGGCCTCGACGGACGGAAAGTTGCCCGTCACTCGGCAAGCCGTTCTCCATGACCAAGCCGTGTTGGCCAACGTAGGTGCCGAACTCGCGGTGATCGTTCACAACGAAAACATAGTCGCTGGCACCACTCGTACGCACGCGGGTCACGATCTCGGGATTCGAGCATTCCGCATAACGCTGATAGCGAGCGTCGAGAGCCGAGCGCAGTTGTGCGGCGTTAGCGAGGATAGTGGCTTTGTCCTCAGCGGTTTTCTTCGTGCGCACGAAACGCGGCAGGACGATGTCGGGCTGGATCGCGGGAGCGAGGTTCGGGTCGCCGATCAGGATACCGCCGCGCTTCTGGAACTCCATAATGCGAGCCGCGACGGATTGGGGTAACACGTCACAATCGACCAGCACGAGTACCTTGAAGCCGTCGAGGCCGCGTGCGAGTAGCGTCTCTTCAAAGATCACTTCAGGCTGCAACTGGGCGTGCAATAGCGTCAGATAAGCCTCGTCGTGCGAGTATCCGTAACTGCCGCGCCGCGCGAACATCTGCGACGTGAAGCTGTTGAGATACGCGACGTCGCTCGGTCGGTCAGGGACTTGCAGCAGCGTCGGCCCTAGCGGCACCACAACGTCGCGATGCAGTCGGCGAAATTCGGTTTGCAAATCGGGTTGCGTGTACTTGTAGGCGTGCGTGCCGTCCGTCGGGACCAGCGACGACCAACCGTGATACATCAGACCGCTAACTGGCCGCGACAGTTTCGACCAGAACGCCCCGCGGAGATGCATCGGCGCGATCGAGATGTACGCGGCATCGGGATCGTGATCGTCGAATGGCGACGCGACGTATTGCGCGCCGGTGCTCTTCGGGGCGCTCGTCGAGCGATACCAGAAGAGCTGGGTCATCTTCATCACGCGCGGTGGTTGCGGCGACGCGGCGGCCATCGCAAACACTTCATCGGCAAAATAGCCGACTCGCAAGGGACTGGGCTCGGTGTAAGTCCATTGGCTGAGCACATCGACCGCGCCGCCGCTGTCGGCGATGCTCGGCACACGGATGGCTGGGTCGTACCAGGTCCAAATGTCGTCGCGCCCCGTCGACTTCAATCCGCGGTGCAGTGCCGTGTGCAAGGGGTTCCATCCGTCGCCAACCGTCCAGAACCAGCGATAGAACTGCAACAGCGGATGATCGTCGGGAATCACACGGTCGACGGGAAAGTCTCGAATCGTCTTCCACTGCACGCCCGATTTCGTAATGACTTCTTCGGGAATGTCGCGACCAGCGAACTGGCGATAGAGTTCGCGATCAAACGCCGAGAAACTCACTTCGGAGTCGTCCCGCACCTCGCTGTTAATTAACGCGGCGACCAACGCCGGATGCTTTCCGTAAGTTTGAGCTACGCTCGCTCCGACATTTTCGGAGAACTCGGCCAGGCCCGGCAAAGCCGCATTGCAGTCGTGTCGAGCGTAGGGATTGCCAGCGCGGTCGATTCGGGCCAATTCGGGACGCTTCTTCAGAAAGTAGCCCGCGTAGAGTGAGGCCGCGATACCGAAGTCGTTGGCGAGTGCCGTGTCGAGCATTTGATTCGTCGCGGCGATGGCTGCGGGGGAGTTGGGCGGGACGGGCTGGCCAGCCTTCCAGATGGCGTCGTAATCCGCTCCGAAACCGAGACAGTGGGTGAAACCGAGATCCTGCAATCGCGGTAACTCGCGGGCGAATTCGGTGGGACTGCCGATGCCCCACATCATTACGGGCATCCGCTGAGGCAACGGTCGCGCGACCAGTTTCAGCGGCAAGGTTTCATCGCGCTGAATGGGCGGATCGCCGGGAACCGTCAGTCGCGCGCGAAGTTCATAATCGTCGGGCCGTAACGAGGTATCGAATGGTTTGGCAAAGACGTGACTCGCTCCCGGTTCGAGATTCGGCACCTGGATCAGGTCCTTCGCATGTGCGGTTCCCGACAGTTCGAGCGTCGCATTGGTAAGCGGAGTGGCCTGCAGGTTCCTGACGGTGATGCTGACTACCGGCGCTGGCTCGTGTCGAATCCACGTCAGCCGTTCGGCGGTCATCGTGATCGAGGCTGGGCTGAATTCGAGAGCCCGGTTACAGATTCGCACTTCGTCGATCAAGCCGGGGAAACCGCCGTAGTTGCTACCGAGTCGATCGCCGATGCTCAGCCCGTTGGAGCCAGCCGCCACCGCACGTCGCCCCGACCGAGCCACCGTCCCTATCGACGAACCATCGCGGAAGAACCGCACGACGCCGGCTCCGTCATAACTGAAGGCCAGATGATGCCACACACCTGGCGCGAACTCGATCGCCTCCGTCGCAAAACTCTCCGAATCGGTGCCGAAGCCAAGATTCACGATGACTCGTCGAGCTCCCGATTTCTCCGGCGCTCCGAGCAACCACTGATAATCGTGGTGTGAGGCGTATTTCTTATCGAGCAGATAGGCGAGGCTGGCCTGAGCCAGCTCCGGCTTCGCCTGCAACCACATCTCGGCAGTGAACGCGCCGGGCGGAGACAGCGACGGATGATTCGCCACGACCAACGCATGTTGTTTATCCTCGATCGGCCAACCTGGAAACGACTCGATGCCGCCGCCGAATTTTCCTGTATCAACCGCGACCGCGCCAGCCAATCTGCCAGTCAGCCCATGCGGCCCAGAGTCTTTCGTGACCTCGCCTGCTTCAAAACGCCAGTGACCGATCACGTGCGAGCCATTGGAGTTCGCCCCTGTATATGCCTCCTGCCACGGCTGAGCCAGCGGCCCTTGCGCCCTCCCATCGGTGGCGAATGACGTGAGCGAAGTTCCCAACAACAACATGAACGTGAGTCGGATTCGGTACATATTTCTTTCCAGAATGTTGAATCGAAGAACGCTGCCGGACGCAACGGCAGTGCTTCCTGTCGGTGGCGAAAACGCGTGTCGCTTGTTTCTCCGCTGCACGCGAGTGGTTAGACTGTCGAGCGTGATCTTACGTTGCCCACGTCTAACGAACAACTTGGGCCAAAGACTTCGGCCTTGTTTTCAACTGGCTGCTATCCCACAGGTTCGACATGTTCCCAGCGAAACAGGATTGCTCGATTCCGATGGCAACCAACAGGACCGCGAAATTCGTCAGGTGGACAGGGGTGGTCTTGCTGTTCACGATGGCGAACATTCACGCACTGGCCGATTCGCCGCGCGTCGTCATCGAGAAACGCTCGGCTTGGACGACGTCGCGAATCACAGGCTCGCCCGATGTGCCACTGCCTTATGTGACCGAACGAGCGTTTCCGTCGCTAAAGTTCAACCATTGCCTCGATCTCACCAAGGCACCGGGCTGCGATCGTCTGTTCGTTGTGGAGCAAGGGGGCAAGATCTTTTCGTTTCCCAACCGTCCCGACGTGCAGTCGGCTGATTTGGTGGTCGATCTCGCGAAAGTGATTCCGGGAGTTGAGCAAGTCTATGCACTCGCGTTTCATCCGGAGTTTACCCAGAACCGGTATTGCTACGTCTGCTACATCAAAGCGGCTAATCTCGACGATGGAACGCATGTCGCCCGGTTTCGCGTGGCGGACACCGATCCGCCGACGATCGACGTGACGAGCGAAACGACGATCATCACGTGGCTGTCGGGCGGCCATAACGGTTGCTGCCTGAAGTTCGGACCGGATGGATATTTGTATATTTCCACGGGCGACGGTTCTGGACCAACTCCGCCAGACTCCCTAAGAGCTGGTCAGGACATCAGCAATCTGTTGTCGTGCATTTTGCGCATCGACATCGACCACACGGCGGACGGCAAGAACTATCACGTGCCAGCCGACAATCCGTTCGTCGACATGCCGAACGCCCGTGGCGAGATTTGGGCGTACGGATTTCGCAATCCGTGGCGGATGAGCTTTGATCGGCAGACGGGCGATCTGTGGGTGGGCGATGTCGGCTGGGAACTATGGGAGATGCTCAATCGCGTCGAACGCGGTGGGAACTACGGCTGGAGTATCGTGGAAGGTCGGCAGTCGACGAACCCCGAGTGGCCTCGCGGACCAACGCCCATTTTGGCACCTACCATCGACGTGCCGCATTCGGAATCTTCGTCGATCACGGACGGTCTGACGTATTACGGAGCGCGTTTGAAGGATCTCCATGGGCATCACATCTACGGAGACTATGACACGGGCAAGATCTGGGGCTTTCGCTACGACCAGGGGCAAGTCGTCGATCACCGTGAACTGGCCGACACCACGCACCGCATCGTGGGATTCGGCGAAGACCACGACGGCGAGTTTTACCTGTTGGACCACACGGCCGGAACGCTTCATCGCCTGATACCAAACCCACAGCCAGATCAAAGTGCCAAGTTTCCGCGTAAGCTGAGCGAGACAGGATTGTTCGCGTCCGTCACCAAACTGACACCCGAACCAGGCGTCCTCCCCTACTCCATCAACGCGGAGCCTTGGGCCGATCATGCCGTCGCCGAACGCGTGATCGCCGTGCCGGACGAGTTGTCGATCAAGGCCGAGGGCGCGACGTGGACCTTTCCCAAGGATTCGGTCTTTGCCAAGACGCTGTCGCTCGATATGCAGCACGGCGATGCGTCCAGTCGTCAACGAATCGAAACGCAGATCTTGCACTATGACGGCATCGATTGGCAGACCTACACCTACCAATGGAACGACGATCAATCGGACGCGGTGCTACTCGACGCCGCTGGCACGGAACGAACATTTGGCATTCTGGACCCCGAGGCACCTGATGGAACACGACAACAAGTGTGGCGGTTCTCCAGCCGCGCCGAGTGTCAGCGTT
>JBGTHH010000958.1:0-4367 GCA_041746275.1 Pirellulaceae bacterium
CCTATTTCCGCCTGCCGCTCGGAGGAGCCTCGGCCGATGCCTGCCTCGTGCGACTGCCAGTGGCGAAACAATGGGAACTGGTTGACATGCTCCCGACCGGGATCTGCCAGCAACTCCCCCATGCCGACGAGTATCAACGCGGGTTACGCTTCGGTGACATGAAGTTCGATAGCGTATTCGCAGGGCTAATGTTCGCGGACGATCAGTGTGCCGTGCAAATCAGCGATCCTGACAGTGGCATTGAACTCGAGATGAAGTTCGATCGGGCGTTCCGCGAGTGTGTGGTTTACACGCCGCCCCATCGAGACGCGATTTGCGTCGAACCTTACACCTGCGTGCCGGGAAGTTTGGGACTGGACGATTCCGCGACCGACTTCGGTTGGTGCCTGCTTCCGCCAGGCGAATCGTTTACGGCCCGCGTCGAACTGGCGGTCGCATAGCTTTGCCATTCGAAACGCAAACGGCTGAACGTGAAAGCTCAGCCGTTTGTTGTTCCGATGGAGATTCGACCGACGCGACTACTCTTCGGGGTTGGTACCCGGGAGTTTGCCAGCCTTGATCAAATCGCCAAAAGTTTGGCCGCCCTCGGACTTCTCCTTGAGCGCCTTTTCCAGGGACTCCTGGATATGCTTGGCCAAACCCTTCTCGTCGCCCTTCTTCTCCATGAAGGACTCCTTGGTCAGACCCGCCTTGACTAGCGCTTGACCGTAATCGTTACGATCGGTCTTCTTCTTGCCATAGTGACAGGCATTGCACTTGACTTCTTCCAAGGCCGCCTCGATTGAGGAACCCTTGTACTTCGCGTCATGTTCCTTCTTGTATTGTGGACGAGCGTCTGCCGTTCGGGTCCAACCGACAAAAGCGGCAGCCATGAGACCACACAACAAGAGCATTCCAGCTTTCTTCATCCTGCATTCCTCCAAGGGGGTAAACAAACACGACATGTCCGGCGACCATCCGTCACCGGCGCTAAGGTGGGACATCAGGTGGGACGATCAAACAACACAATAGTAAAACCCGGCAAACTACGTATGTCAAGGATTCGCCCAGGCCCCGCGAATTCTATCGGCAAGTCAACGCCGAGCAAGACCGTACAATCGTTATAAGGTATCGGTCAATCGGGTGTCGAACGCGTCTCGTAATCCGTCACCCAGCAGATTGAAGCCCAGAATGGCCAGCGAGATCGCCGCGCCTGGCCCCAGCGCCGGCCAGATACTCGATCCCAAATGGTCCTTGGCCTGAGCCAACATGCTGCCCCATTCTGGCTGTGTGGGATCACCACCGACACCCAAGAAGGACAGACCGGCGACCTCCAGGATCGCGGCTCCCAGTCCCATTGTGGCCAGGACGACTACGGGATTGACAATGCCCGGCATAACGATGCGGAGCAGGATATGAAGTGGAGTTGCTCCCAAGGCCCGACTGGCCAAGACATAGTCCAAGTCTCGCAAAGTCAAGACCGTGACACGCACTTGGCGTGCAAAGACCGGAATGTTGATCAATCCCACGGCCAGCACCACAGCCACCCAACCAGGACGATATGCCGTCGCGACCAGCAAGGCGATCAAGATGCTGGGGAAAGCCAAGGCCAAGTCGATGCCGCGCATGATCAACGATTCGGCCCAACCTCCAAAGTAGCCGGCCAGCAAGCCCGCGGGAACTCCCAACCCGACCGCCAGGCTGATCGATACAACTCCCGCTAATAGCGACAGCCGCGCCCCGCAAATCACCCGCGACAGCACGTCCTTCTCGTTCGCATCCACACCTAGCCAATGACGTGCGGAGGGTCCGGCCGGCGCGAGCTGACTGGAATCGCGGGCGTCGGGAGCATAGGGAGCCAACCGCTCGCTACCCACAGCTAACAGGACAAACAGTCCGACCAGGACCGCGCCGATGCGAGCCGCACTGCTGCGCCACAAACGCCGCCAGACACGAGATGTTGGTGTATCCGAAAGGCTCGTCACCGCTCGCATCTCCACTAAGACAATCGCACGCGTGGATCTAGCCACAAGTACATCAGATCCACGATCAGATTCACCGACACAAACATCGCCGCAATCACGAACGCACCTGCCTGCACGATCACGTAATCATTCTCCCGCACTGCGTCGACCACGTACTTGCCTAATCCAGGCCAATCGAAGACGGTTTCGGTGAGCACCGCGCCGGAGAGCAACAAGCCAATCTGAAAACCCGCGATGTTCACGATCGGTGCCGCGGCATTCGGCAGCGCATGACGCCAGACCACGCGCCACGCCGGTGCTCCCTTGGCTTGTGCCGTGCGAATGAAGTCCGCTCCCAGAACATCCAGCATGCTGCTCCGAGTGATCCGAGCGATCATGGCGAGCGGGATCGAGCTGAGCGCCAACGCGGGCAAACAAATGTGTTGACAGGCCGTCACGAACAAATCAAAACGCTGCCGCAACAAGGTATCCAGCAAATAAAAGCCGGTCAGCGGTTCGAAGTCCACGACAAACGCCGGAAGCCGAAAGCCGATCGGCATGCCGGTAAAGATGGCCCGCAAACAGATCCCCAGAAAGAAGACGGGAACGCTTACACCGAGCATCGCCCCCGCCATACAGATGCGATCGGGCCAGCGATTTCGCCACACCGCGGCGGCGGTTCCGCAGACAACGCCCAGCGGAATCGCCAAGAGTACGGCTGCCACCGTGAGTTCGATCGGTGCGGGAAGTCGTCGCGCCAACTCTTGGCAGACACTTTCGTAGCTACGGGAAATCGATTCGCCAAAATCTCCGGTCGTGGCCAGTTGCCGCAAAAAAGTGACAAGCTGCGACGAGATCGGCTGGTCCCACCCTCGGTCGTGGATGATCCGTTGCATTTGTTCCGCGTCCGGATGTTGACCGAATCGGACCAGTAACGGATTGCCAGGCAACATGCGCATGGCCACGAAGATCAACGACACGGCGACCACCATGGTCACCAGTGCATGAAGCAATCGGCGCAGCACGTAGGCTGTCACGGAGTATCCTCGAAGTAGGCGTGACGAAGTCGGATCAACATCGCCGGATGAAGCTTGTAGCCCTTGACTCGGGAGCTGTGCGCGGCGCGTTGTGCCGTGCTGACCAAGGGCACCACAGGCGCGTCGGCAAAGATCAACTCTTGTGCGCGATAGTAGAGCTGCTGACGTTCCTCCTGACGCAACTCGCGCTGCGCGGCCACCAACAGGGCATGGACCTCGGGATTACGATAGCGGCTCAAGTTATTGCCACTCTCGCTGATGTTGTCCAAATCGAGCAATGAGTAGAGGAAGTTATCCGGATCGCCGTTATCCGTCGTCCAACCCGCCAGACCCAGCTCGTAGTCGCCGCGCATCAGCCGTGCGAAGTGGGGCGTCACCGGCTTCGGCTCGATGGTCAACTCGATCTCGACTTGAGCGAGCGCGTCTTTGATGAAGGTGGCCACTTGCAGTGGTTGTTCCATATACGGCCGAGGCTCGACCATGGCCGCCAGCGTGAGTCGTAACGGCAATCCGAAACCGCGTTCGCGTGACGCTTCGCGCAACAGACTCCGACTCTGTTCCAAGTCAAACGGTCGATCTTGCAGACCATCGTGATGGCCCCACATCCGTCGCGGCAACAAGTTGACCGCTGGCTCGGCGTGACCGGCATAGGCGACTCGAATCAACGCGGACTTGTCCAAGGCCAGCCAGATGGCCTGGCGCACGCGCACGTCGTCCAGCGGTGGCTTGTCGAGCTGCATGGTCAGATAACTGACGTTCATCGAGATTTGTTCGGGAACGACGAAGCCGGGACTCTTCGCCAGCACATCCAATTCGGCGGGAGGCAGATTGTCGGCAATGTGAATCTCACCCCGTTTTAACTGTTGAATCCGCGTGGCACTTTCCGCTACCGGCACAAATACCACTCGCTCGACGCGCGGCGGCCCTCGCCAGTGATCCGGATTCGCGGCCAACACCAACTGCTGGTCTCGAAGCCAGCGTTCCAAGCGAAACGGTCCCGTCCCGGACGGCTTGGTCGCGAACTCCTTGCCGTGTCTTTTGACGGCGGTCGGACTGACAATACTGGCCGGAAACATGGCCAGATTGTTGAGGAACACGGCACTGGGACTTTCCAACTGAAAAGCCACGGTCAACTCGTCCATCGCCGTCACTTCCCGAATGACGCGATAGCTTGGTTGATAGGGTCGAGCCGGATCGGTGACGTGCGGATGATCGTCTTGCAGTAATCGCTCGAAGCTAAAGACGACCGCCGCCGCATTGAATTCCGTACCATCGTGAAAACGTACATCCGGACGCAACCGAAACGTCCAAGTCAAGCCATCGTCCGATGTCTCCCAGCTCGAAGCCAGTGCGGGCTCGATCTCCATGGTCTCGTCCGCGAAGGCCA
>JBGTHH010000959.1:0-4339 GCA_041746275.1 Pirellulaceae bacterium
TTATCCCGCGAATTGCTATTCGCTTCGTTCCCACCATTTCCGATGGGGTGTAGGTCATGGAAGCGTTTTTGTATTCCTTTATGAGTTGGCCGAACCGAGCTTTGCCACCAAACGCCAGATCGACCGCTTCCGGGTAGGCCGCAAAACCGTCGGTGCTGATCTGGACGATTGCCAGATAGCCACCCTTCTCGAAAGCGTGGGAGTCCGAAGCGTGTGGCGCTGGTCGCGACAACCGATCGGCCACGGTCCCAAATCTGAATCGCTGGGGAGATCCAGCGCGTAGGGCCTTATGAGAATCAACGCGTTACGGAAGCGTTGAATGGCGACATCCAGACGGTAGACGTCGCTTGGTGCCGGCGCAACGTCGATCCGAACACCTCGATCATGCAAAGCGGTGTTGATCTTGGTAGCGACGTATGAAAAGCCCTGCTCCCACGCAGCTCTAACGATATCGATATCGGCGGCATTGAGCGGCACTTGCATAATCTCCAGCCGGGCCGGTCCCCGCGCGCCGTGCTGGAGATAGCCACGGTCACGCGGGAGCCTGTCGGCGGGGATCAGTCGCCCACCCGGACGGAATAGGGTAACATACGCACCACAACGGAAAAACCGGCTAGACCACAGTTTGCAAACGAGGGAGGACTAAATGGAAGCTTATACACTTCATCCAGATGTCGATCGTGAATTAGAAATCAAGTACGGTGTAGGCAGTTTCAACGGAGGTGTATTCCGCTGGATCGTCAATAGCCTCGGGGAACGCCTCAATAACAAGTTCGATGTGGTCGACACGAAGCGATACGTTGGTTTTAAACGAAAGAGTAACCTCTTTGCCTGGGTCGACATGCAACAGCACGCGATGGTCTTTGCTGTTAGAAAAAGATTTTTCGACAGACTTCCTGATGTATCACTAAAAGCAACTCAACATGCGGCGTGGGGCGGACCCAACGTCGAGCTAGTTGGGTTTGACGTCACTAATAAAGACCAAGAGGTGGTTTGGTTGCTGGAGTCGATGTACAGATTCGCGGGTCATACCGACAAGAGGAGGTGAACCTTGCTAGAAGCGAAAGTAGCCGATCTGCAGC
Organism: Pirellulaceae bacterium; assembly: GCA_041746275.1. Classification (GTDB taxonomy): domain Bacteria; phylum Planctomycetota; class Planctomycetia; order Pirellulales; family Pirellulaceae. The sequence goes on from JBGTHH010000959.1 coordinate 1,083, forward strand.
GCACTACCGAGTCAAAGGAGATTATCGCAACTGCTCGTCGGTAATGAGCAGCTTGATGGCATTGAGATAGTCTATCCCGGCCTGAACGGAACTGGCGAGATTGTCGTCAGTTATTGGCTCTCCGACTGCGTCCATAAACCCGTCCAAATGTTCCCTGGATTTCATCGATAGATTCAACTGCCTACAGCAATATTCTTTCCATGAGTTACCGTGCTCGATTGTGTTGCACGCTGCGGCCATAGACAACATGCCGTCTGCGGTGGTGAGCCATTCATCCACAACGCTGTAATCCTGATCTTTCGAGTACGGTGCAATCGTTTCGGTAACACCGGACAGACTCAAAAAGAAAGTCTCTTCATATGAAACACAATCACGACCCTCCGCCCGCAGAGTGATTAAGTACCGTCCAGCATCCACGCTTGCATCAGAATCATTTTCTCCCAAGTGGCAAAGATGTATCTTCCCAAGGCAGTTCATGCTGCCGGCAAACCGAACGAAATCAACATATCCGGGAACGCCATGAAGCGAGAATCTCGGGCCTTCGTTGTCTTTTGGTTTCAGCGTCTTATCTACAAAATCAGAGCCGCCAGGAATAAAGTCGTCGTGGAGAGATCGGATTTCACGACACTTAACAAGAACGTCGTCAGATGAGATGGCAGGCGAGTTGCTCTCAACGCGAACACGGAACGTGCCAGCCGCCATGATTGATGGCTTGCATACCTGATCGCTTGGATCGAATACTAGCCGGAGTTCGATGTTACTCTTCTCGAAAGCCACGGGGTGGCTTCTGGCTTCATCTCGTGCCGCACGGAAGTCGCTAATGGTGCCCCTCAGATCGCTGTTATGACCGTTTAGAAGATCGATATGCGTTTGCAGTGCTTTGACTTCCGTGGATGCCGTTTTCTTCTCTGCGAACGACAATGCCGACTCGTTCTTATGCTCAATCACCATTACGCTGTGTCGATGAAACGCTGACCATAGAAATATACTCACAGCAAAAGTTCCAGCAATCGTATAAGTCACCTCTGGGTGGTGCATTATAAGCCACATATACGACTCTCCTTGCTTGGGATCGTGAAGAGAGACGTAGTGGCCAACGCCTGCAACAATTCCTTCAGCGGTAAGAAGTGACGCGACAATACCGAACCATGTCCAGATCGGCATGCCGAAATAGAATCGCAGAAAGTCTTTAATATCCGCCATTTCGACAATCCTACCTTGCCGTACCGCGCCAAGCCACAAGTGGCGACCAAAAGACTTGAATCCTGAAAGTCTCGTCCCGCAGGGCCAAGTCCCGACCGCTGCCGATCCGTAGAGACTTGACCGTGCGAATCCGCCCAACACGGGATTAGGACACTACCGTTGTGTCGCATCCAAAGCGGTTGCGGTTTAATGATGTTCAAACGTCATGCTGCCGTAACTCATGGGCGTTCAACGCGGGCTCAGGCGAATGGTGCGGAGATCGAGCAAATGGGAGCGAATGGGGCCGTCCGATCGAAAGATCAATTCCGCCGCTCCCGCCGGTAAGTCCACTTCTCCCACAGGCACCCAGCGGTAGTTGTCCCAAGTGCCCGTCCCCTCCACGACGCCACCGAGCGTCTGTTGGGCAATCGACAGTAAATATCGATTCCCGGCCGTACCATCGTCGCACGCGTATTCGATTTGGACTTGATAGCGGCCCGCTTGCGGCACGTCGAGCGACCAGATGGCGTGATCCTCCTGACTGCCCCAATATCCGAGGTTACGATGCGGCTCTTCAAAAACCAACGTCGGACCATAGACTCGCGCATGTATCGCCAAGCAGCGAATCGAACCGTCATCGCGCACGGGAGCGACTTGCGGTGTGTTGCCAGGAAACGACTTCGGCGGCAGTGTGAAGCTGCGAACAAACTGGATCACATCGGCGAGATCCTGGGCCGATAAATCTTTTTCCATACCCTCCGGCATCAGCGACTTGCCAGTACTACGCAGTTCGTCCAACTCGGTACGCAGGATCACTTGCTCTTTGGCGTCCGCACCGGTCAGGGTCAGGCTGTTGCCGGACTCGCTGGTGATCATTCCGGTCCACTGCCGGCCATCCTGAGTCACGGCGACGTAATCACGAAACTTATCCTCGACGGCACGATTGGGATCGAGGATCGCGACCAGCAGGGCCTCGGGGGATTTGTCAGTCAGCGCCGTCAGATCGGGGCCCACGGACTTGCCGACCTCGCCCAATCGATGACAGTTGCCGCAGCGTTTGGCAAAGACCTCGCTGCCGCGACGCGTTTCGCCACTCAGTTGCAACGCCACGCGATATTCGTCGAGCACCTTTTCGCGGCTATGCGGCTCGCTGCCAGCCAACAACTTAGTGGCCTGCGACTGAATCGACGCATCGCGATGTTGCAGCAACTGCTGTCGCAGGCGTGCGTCAACTTGCTGCGGCGGCACCAAGTCACGCTCAATCGCGGTCAACAACTCGTTGGTCCAAGCCGGCCGCGCGAGCAGTCGATCGAGAACGAGGGCGCGGATCGCGGGGAGTCGCGCGGACCAATCCGCCAACAGCAACTGTGGTGCTTCGGGCATGTTGCGCGCGGTGATCGCCGTGACTGCGGCCGATTGAATGGTCGTCGAGTTTCTCGGGGCGAGTAATTCCGCCAGCGCGGCCAGATCGGTCGAGCTTGTTGCCGCCGCTCCCCACACCTCGATGGCCAACAAACGTTGTGGCTCGTTCAAGTCCGTGTTGATTGCCTGCGCTCGTACGTCGTCCAGCAGTTGACTCAAGTGCCGCTGCAGTTTGTCGCCCAACAGTTTGTCGCGGTTCGCTCCACGTCGATCGATGGCTCGCAGCATCGATAGCGTGCTCGTCAACTGCCACGACGCGTATCCCGTCGTGGGTCGTTGCAGTACGCGTTGGAGCGCAGCTTGAAGAACCGTCGGATCACCAGAGGCCGTGACCGTGGCGAGCAACTGATCGACCAGACGAGGATGCGTGTCGGCGATCGGCCACACTTGTTCGAGCATCGTCGCCAGATTGCCGTTGTGGACGCTGCTCATCACGGCGGCTTGCAGGTAGGCATCATCGCGGTCTCGGACAGCCAGCCGCATCAAGTGCGCGGCACTCTCGGGTTGCCGCCATTCGCCCAAGGCATAGGCCACCTGCATCCGCACGGTCGGGTCGGCATCGTCGACGAGCGATACGAGCGCCGCGGCCACTTCCGGTGCTTCGTTCACGATCCGCGCCGCCCAACGCACGCCGTGACGGCGGACCCCGGGGT
>JBGTHH010000960.1:0-3576 GCA_041746275.1 Pirellulaceae bacterium
GCGTTGAGCCTGTTGCCGTTCTGGCAACGCGGGAGCCGCCGTTAGCTCGATGCCTAACGAGATCCGTTGTCCGTCGTCGAACGTTCGTAGGCGAAGACCATCCAGGCGACTGAGCTGCGCGAGTTCACGCCCCACCGACTCGATCACGTCATGAAACTTGTCGCGTGGCAACCCCAATACAAACCACACGGGCGTGGGCTGGTAGCGAAAGACCTCGATCCCCATATAGACGGTGGCCCGACCATGGGCATCAGCGTATTCAAGCAATTCGCGTCCGTGAGCGATCATGCCGTCGGCACCATCCGCTTGGTCGCGGTAATTCATCACACCCACGTTGTCGAGCAGGTCGAGGCAGTGAAAACTGGCTGCTTGGCGTTTGCCACGGAACTCGACTTCACCCACGATCCGGCCCGTGACTTCATCGCGCTCTTGCCACCAGAATGGAATGTCGACTCCAAACTGCATGTCGGAAGCCTCGCGAATGCGCTGCTGGCAGGCGGCGTTGAGCTGCAAATAGTCGTGCAAGATCTCGGTGCGTCGCGCTGGGACTTGCCAACCGATGATCAGGTACGGTTCGTTATCCAAGTGGATGCCATCGAAACGCTCGTCGCGCGCCGACTCGTGGTTGAACGCGATCACCGCCTCGACGACTCCCAAGGGAATGTGATGGTTCTCCTTCAAGGCGAAGTCGGGATAGCCGTCCAGGGCGTGAACTTGCAGTCCGCTCGCGTGGGCCTCCCGGAGAAAGCTTCGCCACTTAGCTGACTCTTGAATACTGACCTGCGATACCACGTCGCCTGGCCCGCGCGGAGCGACGGAGTAGAGTAACTGCACCCACAACTCGCCAACCTGCTGAGCCTGACAGAGCTCCCAAAGTTCCTGGCGTTCGGCCGCGTCGTGTAACAGCTTCTCGGACGACCACACCCACAGCTTGCGAGAAAGTTGTCGTGTTTCGCCACGTCGTTCGTGCTGGGCAAGCGACGGGCCACGTGGCGTGGCGGTTGTTGCTTCGGCCTTGAAGGCGATGTCGTCGATGTAGACGACTTGCGACCCCGGTCGAATGAACTCGAAGGTGATGCCACCCAAGCCGCGTAGATCCAGGTTACGAAGCCCAGGCAGCGGCACCATCACCTCTTGCCACGCGGTGGTGATGCCCGTGGGGAGTAAGTCCTTAATGGAAGCGACTTCCACGGCATCCTGTTTACCAATCCACTCCTCGTCCGCCAGCTTGATCAGAAAGTCCTCACCTCCCTCGGCACCACGCACCCAGAACGATAGAAACGCATACGGCCGGGCATCGAAATACTGTTTCCGCTCCGCCCGCATGTCGAACAGGTGAATCCAATAGCCACAGAAGCCGCTCGCTTGTCGGTTCGCGGCAATGCGAACGCTCCTTCCTCGAGTGCCGCGAAACACGTCGCTCACACGCATGGCTGATGCCGAGGAGGGCTCCGCCGCGAACGTACTGCGATACCCGCCAAGCTCATTCTGCACATCGTCGTCGAAGTGATCGACTAAGACCACCGCTGGAGCCCCCTGCGCGGCCGTAGCCCAACAGCACCAAAGCACCGCGATGAAACCTAGTTTGGACATACGGCATTCCTGGGCGGGACGGGCGTCGGTACGCTGACAAGAGCTTTCAACCACGCGTCAGGTCGATCTTCTCCAATTCGACGGTAATCGATTTGGAGCGTGGGATGCCGTCGGGCAACTCTCTCAAAGTCGCACCCACGGGAAACTCGTTGGCTTGCTGAAGAGTCCTGGGCGCGATGACGACCACTTCAAACTTGGTTCCATGCGGTGTGGCGGCGTTGCCAAAGCGGGCGCGGGCAGTGAAGTTGCCAGACGAATCCAACTTGGCGGACTCTTGCGCCCACCACAATCCGTCTCCGTTCACGTCACGCACCAGGACCACGGGCTGATGTTCCAGTGTGACTCGTCCGGCCACTTCGGTGACGCGCTGCACCTTGCCGAAGTTTCGCGGCTTGAGGATTGTCGACGCAATCGCATTCGTCTTGTGGTCGGGCTTGTCCGCCGCTCCCAGCACGACTTGCACCGCTTCGGATTGCCAGAGCTCGGCGGGCAGTTCGGGCACCGTTTCGCGGTTTTGGAGCCACTCCACGTCTGATCGGGATTGGAGGACGACGATGGTCAGGGCGAAGCGTTCGCCCGGCTGAGCCTCGGCGGTGCCGAAACGCACCTCCACTTTGAAGTAACCGCGTTCGCTGGGCCGAGTGACCGGCTGGACCCACCATGGTCCCACTTCATCGAGCGGCTTGATCAACACCACAGGCTGCCCCGGAACGTGGAGTTTCCCGATCACTTCCTGCGTACGGTGAACGACGGCGTCTCGTTTGGGAGAAACGATCATGGCTCCACGTTTCTTGGTGCCCGCGTGGAGCTCGTCGAACCCCATCAAGCCAATCCAGATCAGGGTCGCCATTCGCAGTGTGTCGGATATCCGCATGGGTCGCTCCTCGGAAGTGAGATCCGGTCGCCGAAGATGACTTCTGTGCCGGTGCCCCTGATCGGAGAATAGCAAGTCGCTGGACGTGTTGAGAAGAGTTACCGGGCTCGGGCGTCGACAATTCTCCAGGAATGCGGCGCGTCGTGACGAATCTGCACGACGCGACACGACGGCGAACTTTGCCGACTGGCCAGACCCTGCAATCTGGGAACCCTTAACCGACTGCTGTTTGCGATGAAACGACCAGCGACCAAAGCAATCCTGCGTAGGCGACCAAGACGATGGCGGTCAGCCACATCGCCGGTCGATCGGCCGTTGCTTCACAGGGGACGTTGAACGGTGGCTGCTCCGCAGTCGGATACCCGGGCGACCACTCCGACGCGTCCGGTAACGTCCAGCGCGTGCGCGTCTGATAGCACACAGCCAACAGGGCGGTGCCGGTGACGATCGCAGCGAGAAGAACTGACAGGGGCGTGTGAGCTGAACTCCCGTCGGGCAGATGCGACAATCCAGGAAGCGGCAGCTCGGAATGATTGCGAACCAACCAGAATGCCAGCGCGTTGTTGAGCATGTGAACCAGGATCGGTGCCAGCAGCGAACGGGTTGTCAGGTAAATGAAGTGCAAACCGATGCCCAGTACAAAGGCCCCGGTGGACTGTACCGGATCGATATGCATGATGCCGAATAACAGCGATGCCAGCAGGACGCCCCACACGATACCATGATTCGCGACCAAACCTCGCCCCAAAAAGCCGCGGCAGAGGATCTCCTCGCCCAAGGCCGGAAACAAGCAGGCGGTCACAAACACCACGGGCCACGGATAAGTGGAAAATACGAGTAGGATTTCGGCATTGAATTGAGGTACAAACTTCGCGACCCAGTTGGTGACCTCGCTGGCCACGATGGCCAATGGCAAAACGAGCAGCAGTGACGTCAGCCATTGATGCCAGAACATGCCCCGAAAGGCGAGTCGCTCGCGGAACTGCCCGCGATAGAACAACCAAGCCAACGTGATCGCCGTGAGCACCGAGAAGAACGTCCCCACCGGGATCATAACGACCGATGCGTCCCCAATAGCAGCCTCGATATCGTCCGACGACTGTCGCCCT
>JBGTHH010000961.1:0-3827 GCA_041746275.1 Pirellulaceae bacterium
GGCCTCCTGCGCCGCAGGCCCAATGCCATGCAACGCGATCGCCGCACCGCGTCGAGCCACGACGTGCTCGTTACTTAGCCGATCGACCAACCGAGGCACGCTCCGGGGTCCCAGTTTGCCGAGCGCCGTGGCAGCGGTCGCCCATACCGGAAGCTCGTCACTTCTCCGCTCGCCATCTTCTAAGAGACGGAGCAAAGCCTCGACAATCACTTCGTCATCGCGCCCGATCTCCCCCAAAGCCAAGGCAGCCGCGGAGCGTGCGTCGGCGTGGGGATCGGCCAGGGCCTTGACCAATGCGGGAATCGCGGCGCTAGCGTCCTTGCCCAACTGGGCGAGTCCCTCTGCGGCCTCGACGCGATCCTCAACCGTGGCGGCTGAGAGAGCCTTTAGCAGATCGTCGAAGTTGTGGAGTGGATCGGCGGCACGTCCGGTGGACGATAGCGACCCCACGACAAGGATGACAATAAGCGTCAGTCGTAGCCGAGTCATGGGTGTGTCCTCTGTTTGGAATGCCTGTGAGCTAAAGAAACGCCGATCGAAACTGAGCCTTAGCATAAGTCGCCTAGCGGCGCGTGGGAAGCTGTGACGATCCAGTACTGCGGCGCGCGTACGTTAGCCTTTCCAGGCTGACTGTCTGAAACGCATGGGTGGGACGCGTGGTAGGTTGCGTCCAGCGGCTTCGCAGAGCAAAATGTGTCGTTTTGCGATTCCCCGCGTCCCTCCCGAGAAACACCGACATGTCAGATAAAGCACCGTGGATTACCTATCGGCCTGAACTCAAGGTATTGGACTGCACCGTCCGTGACGGCGGTCTGATCAACAACCACCAGTTCACCGACGAATTGGTGCGGGCGGTCTACGATGCGTGCGTCGCGGCGGGCGTGGACTATATGGAGATCGGTTACAAGAACTCGCCCAGCCAGTTTCCCAAGGCCGACTTCGGCGATTGGCGACACTGTGATGAAGCCGACTTGAACCGCGTTGTCGGTGACCACGACGACCAGAAAACAGGCATGAAGCTGGTGGCCATGGCCGATGCCGGGAAGAGTGATTGGAAGGAGCAGATTGTCCCTTGCGACCAGAGCGTCCTGGGCATGATCCGCGTCGCCTTTTATGCCAGTCAAGTCTCCGAAGCCGTCGAAATGATTCATCATTGCCATGAGCTGGGCTACGAAACGTCCGCCAATCTGATGGCTGTGTCAAGCATTACGGAAACCGAGATCGATACGGTTTTGGCCGCCATCGGTCCGACACCAGCGGGCACGATGTGCATTGTGGATAGCTTTGGCCATCTGTACCGAGAACAGATTGACATGCTCTACACCAAGTACACGTCCGCCCTAGCTGGAACGGGGAAAGAGATTGGCATCCACGCTCACAACAATATGCAACTCGCCTTCGCGAACACGCTGGAAGCGATCATCCTGGGCGCCAATCGCGCGGACGCCACGATGGCGGGATTGGGCCGCGGGGCCGGCAATTGCCCCATGGAGTTGCTGCTGGGTTTCTTGCGCAATCCCAAGTTCAAGCTCCGCCCCATCATCAAGCTCTTACAGGAGCATATCACTCCGTTGCGCGAGACCGTCGAGTGGGGTCCGTTGTTGGCCTACAACTTAACCGGTCAACTCAATCTGCATCCGCGAGCCGCGATCAAGTTCCGCTCGACCGAAGACAAGGACGATTACGTCAAGTTCTACGACGAAATCGTGTCCGATATTTGAGTGTCGTGCTTTTATTCTGTCGCACTCGCCGTAGTGTCCGCTGCATCGGCAGCCTCGTCTCGTTCGCGCAAACGTCGCAGTTGATGCCGAGCGGCCTCGACGCATGTAATCGGATCGGCCTCGTCTGGAGTATCGCCATGGTTCGATAGTAACTCTTCGAACTGTTGCGTAGCGGCTTGTGGATCCAGTTCCAATCGCTTCATTGCCTCGACATACGCCGTTTGGGCTTCGGTCAACGCCGCGCGTTTGGCTCGCGTACGCAAGCGGCTGAAGAGGTACTGGCTTTGAATGTCCAACAGCCAAGCGCGCACCTCGCCGCTACGGGGGTCGTCTCCATACGAGTCCAGAAACCGCTCGATACTGGTTCGAGCCTCGCGACTCTCGGCGCTGCGCATCGCGATGGCCGCTCGATCGTAGAGCACATCGGCGGAGGGTGTTCGCAGCCCCCAGGCTACCGCGCCGGCCAAGCCGATCAGAATCACGCCAATCAGCAGGATCGGCATGTAGTCGCGCACGGCAGGCGAAACGCTGGTTTGTTTTCGACGTTCGTCTTCGATCGTGGTGAAGCGGTTCTTACTGTCGGACTTGGTAACCGCAGTCGGTCGGGGCGTTTCCACGTTCGCCTCCGCAGACTCCGCGCCGCCCGTCACCACGGTGGCTTCGTTCCAGGAATACGAGCCTTCGCCAGCGGAACTCGTTCGCGGATCGATCGAGGTAGGTGAAATCTCTGTCGCTCGCGCGCGATCGACGGGTGACACTCGCGTCGGCTGTTCATGGGAACGCACCTGGGGCGTCCCCGCCGCCGTCGAGTGATCGTTCACAACGGTCTTCGCGGCGAGACCGTGCTCCATCGCACGCAGACGATTCGACAGCACGAGCGCCGTCGGCAAGCGATCCTTGGGCTCCTTCTTCAGAAGTTGATCAATGATCTCCTCCAGTTCACGCGGCACGCTCGGCGCGAACTGACGAACGAGCGGCGCGTCGTCATAGCGTAGGCGGTGCAGGACCTCTGGGATCGAGCCGCCCGAGAAGGGTGGGCGACGCGTGAGGAGCGTGAACATCACCGCTCCCAGGCTAAACAAGTCGGTTCGGTTCGTGACCGGGCTCCCTTCGGCTTGCTCGGGAGACATATAGTCCGCTGTGCCGACGATGCTGCCATCCGCGGTAAGATGCGTGGCTCCAAACAGCTTGGCAATACCAAAATCCAGCAGCTTGATCTCGCCTGAGCTGGTGCGCAGCAAGTTGGCTGGCTTGAGATCGCGATGCACGATGCCGTGGTCGTGCGCGTGCTTGAGTGCCTGGCAGGTCTCGACCGTGATCTTGACCACCTCGGGCCAATCGAACGGATGCTTGGCCTGCAATTCCTCCTGTAGCGTACGACCGTCGACCAACTCCATTGCATAGAACAACAATCCGTCGTGCTCGCCATCACCGAACAACTCGACGATGTTCGGATGCTTCAATTGCTTGAGCGTCTCGATTTCGCCCATGAACCGTTCGCGAAAGTTGCCATCATCCGCCAAGGACTCCGGCAAGACCTTAATGGCAGCGCGCTGACCCGTCGCCTCGTGAACCCCTTCATACACGGTGCCCATGCCTCCTCGCCCAAGGATCCGTACGATTTTGTAGGGGCCAAGCTGTTCGATCATGACAATGGGCCTGCTGCTGGCATCGGGAAAAAATTATTGTAGCAACTCAGGTTAACTTTTCCCGCTGGGCCGATTCTGACGGCTCGAGCGACGGATCTAGCGAGCGACTGCTTTACGATTTTGCCCCAGCCCGCTATCGTGAAAGTCGCTCCACAGTTCATTCCTTTCAAATCTGGCCCTCGTCATGCAGTATCGCAACGTTTGTCTGGAATCGTTCGGATACACACTCCCCGACGAGATTGTGACCTCGGACGACATCGAGCAGCGACTGCAACCACTCTATCAGCGGCTGCGTTTGCCCGAGGGGCGACTCGAGCTGATGACGGGCATCCGGGAGCGGCGGTTCTGGGCTCCGCAGACGTTGCCGAGCGAAAAGAGTGTCGAGAGTGCCGAACGAGCTATCGCCGCAGCCGGACTGGATCGCGGATATATCGGAGCCTTAATTCATGGTTCGGTC